>CAIOKL010000086.1 GCA_903858915.1 uncultured Alphaproteobacteria bacterium
CAGGCTTTGGTGTGTTTAGATCGGAGCATAAAGATTTCCGCCCAGAAGTTGTTAATTCTTCGCCCGAAGAAGTTGGTGATTCAGTGCATAATCCATTTGTAGTTGAGGTTATAAAATCGCGTTATCGCTCTAAAATTCATCGCTCAACTAATGCCGAAAGAATTAGGGTTCAAAAAATTTCACCCGAAGGCAAAGTAATCGGAGAGTTCCGTTTCGTTGGCTTATTCACTTCGTCGACTTATTTCTCAAGTATATTTTCAATCCCATTATTACGAAATAAGGTGACTAATGTTATTGAAAATTCTGAATATATTAAGGGAAGCCACAACTACAAAGACTTGATATCAATTCTTGAATCTTACCCGCGCGATGAATTATTTCAAATTAGCGAAGCAGATTTATTGAAAAATGCCACGGGAATTGTTTCGATTTCAGGTCGATCAATCGTTAAATTTTTTGCTCGCAAAGATAAGTTTAATCGCTTCGTAAGCTGTTTAATTTACACTCCGCGCGATAGAAGTAATTCTGAAATGCGCGAAAAAATTAAAGCATTTTTGTGCGAAGTTTTTCGTGGCGAAGTTGCCGATTCTTTTGTGCAAATTACCGAATCAAACTTGATTCGTTTTCATTTAATAATTCGTACCGACAAAGGAATCCCTAAGTTCGATGAAAATTTTATTGAGCATCAAATTATCAAAATGACGAAAATTTGGAGCGATGAATTAATTGATGCCATAAAAGCCAAATTTGAAGATGAAAAAAGAATTTTACTGCACGCAAAATATAAAAATTCATTTTCAGTAAGTTATGTTAATCGCTTCGACGCCAATGTTGCGGCAGATGACATCGAATTTATTGAAAATAGTTTTGAAAAAAATTCGCCAATTTTTAATCTTTATAAAAAATCCGATTTACTCGAAAAAGAAACTGCGGAATTAAAAATTTATTCACCGCATCAAGAAATTATTCTTTCGTCGATAATGCCAATTTTAGAAAGTTTTGGATTCAATGTTATCAAGGAGCATACCTACGCAGTCAATGTTGAAGAAGATTTAAAGAATCGTTCAATTAAAAAAGCGTGGATTCATTATTTCCATTTAAATCTTTCAAAAAATGGCGGAGAATTAACTGAAAAAATTAAAACAAATTTTGAAATTGCCGTCGATTTAATTTGGAAAAATATCACCAAAGTTGGTTCTTTGAATAAGCTTGTAGTGGCTTGCAACCTTGATTGGAAGCAAATTTTTATGTTGCGGGGCTATTTCAAATATCTTTATCAAACTGGCTTTAGATTCAACCAGAGCAATGTCGCAGAGTGCTTTGTCCGTAATGCGCAAATTTGTAAATCTTTGGTTGATTTATTCGAAATAAAATTTGATCCAAATTTAAAAATTTCGCAAGAGCAACGCATCGAAAAAGCCGAAGAAATTGTTAAAAAAATTAACGAAGATTTGACTAAAATCAAGGATGTTTCAGATGATGCAATTATTCGTCGCTTCTTAGGCGCTCTAAAGGCAACTTTACGCACAAATTATTATCAACTTGACAATAATAACCAATTTAAAGGCTATGTTTCTTTTAAATTTGATTGCAAAAAAGTGCCAAATTTACCATTGCCACTTCCTTACGCAGAAATTTTTGTTTATTCGCCGAAGGTTGAGGCTATTCACTTGAGAGGTGGTAAAGTTGCTCGCGGTGGTTTGCGTTGGTCGGACCGTCAAGAAGATTTTAGAACCGAAGTTTTGGGTTTAATGAAGGCTCAAATGACCAAGAACGCCGTTATTGTCCCCGTTGGCTCTAAGGGTGGTTTCGTTATTAAATCCGACACTTCAAAAATGTCGCGCGATGAGCTTCAGCAAGAAGGAATCGCTTGTTATAAAACTTTTTTACGCGGTCTATTGGACATTACGGATAATGTGATTGACGGCAAAGTTGAGCATCCGAAAAATGTCGTGATGCATGATGCTTCTGACCCTTATTTAGTAGTTGCGGCCGACAAAGGAACAGCAACTTTTTCTGATACCGCCAACGGAATTTCGCAAGAATATAATTTTTGGCTTGGCGATGCTTTCGCTTCGGGCGGTTCGGTTGGTTATGATCATAAGAAAATGGGAATTACCGCCAAGGGCGCTTGGATTTCGGTCATGCGTCACTTCAGAGAGCTTGGCGTTGACACTCAAACTCAAGATTTCACTTGTGTTGGAATCGGCGATTTGGCGGGCGATGTTTTTGGTAACGGCATGTTGCTTTCGAAGCACATTAAGCTTGTTGGGGCGTTCAATCACATGCATATTTTTCTTGATCCAAATCCTGATTCACAAAAATCTTTTAAAGAGCGCGAAAGAATGTTTAATTTACCGCGTTCAACTTGGATGGATTACGATAAATCCTTGATTTCCAAGGGCGGAGGCGTGTTCGAAAGAAGTGCTAAATCGATTAAAATTTCGCCAGAAATTCAAGAAATTTTAAAAATTTCTGAAGATGAATTAGCGCCAACGGATTTGATGCGTGCTATTTTGAAAGCGCCAGTCGATTTATTATGGAATGGTGGAATTGGCACTTATGTTAAGTCGCAAGATGAAACTAATCAAGATGTTGGCGATAAAGCCAATGATTTATTGCGCATTAACGGCAATGAATTGAACTGCAAGGTTGTAGGCGAGGGTGGTAATTTAGGATTTACCCAAAAAGGTCGAATAGAGTTCGCGAAAAATGGTGGCAGAATTAACACTGATGCCATGGATAATTCGGCGGGAGTTGATTGCTCAGACCATGAGGTAAATATTAAAATCGCTTTAATTTCGGCGATGAAAAGCAAAAAAATTAATCTCGAAGAACGCAATAAAATTCTCGAAGCCATGACTGACGATGTTTCAGCTTTGGTTTTGAGCGACAACCGTTTGCAAACTCAAGCAATCTCAATCGCGCAAAGCCTTGGTGCATCATCACTCGGAGAGCAATCACAATTTTTGGATAATCTTGAAAAAAGTGGATTATTAAATCGTGCCATTGAATTTTTGCCAAATCGCAAAGAAATTGATAAATTGCAAATTGAGCAAAAAGGCTTAACGCGCCCAGAATTGTGTGTGATGTTGGCATATTCTAAAATGGATATTTATAATAAAATTTTAGCCTCAGATTTGGTAAAAGATAAATATTTTGAAAGCGAATTATTGGCGTATTTCCCAAAATTATTGCAAGAAAAATTATCGGCCGAGATATTGAGCCACCAGCTTCGCAACGAAATTATTGCCACACAAATTACAAATTTTGTGGTTAATAGAATTGGCATAACTTTTATCAATCAAATTTGCCAAGATAGCGGTTTTTCTTTGGTTGAAGTTGTTAAAAATTTCATTATTGCTTGCGATTCTTTTAGAATTCGTGAAGTTTGGCAAGAGGTTGAAAATCTTGACGGCGCCATTCCATTAAATACTCAAATGCAAATGTTTTTGAGTGCAAATAAATTAATCGAACGATCGGTTTTGTGGCTTTTGCGCAATCAAATCAAGGGTTCAGTTGCTGAAATAATTACTAGATTCCAAAAAATTGCCGACGAATTATTGGGATTATTACCCTCAGTTTTAGCAAAAGCTTCGCATGAATCTTTCGCAAGAAAAATCGAAAGATATTGCATTAATAAAGTTGATAGAAAATTGTCGGAAAGAGTGGCTTCAATGGATCCAGTCGCCTCGGCTTTTGATATTTCTGAAATTGCTTTGGCAACAAAATTTGATATCAAAACTATCGCTGAAATTTATTTTGCGGTCGGTACAAGATTTTCCTTTAAATGGCTCAGAAGTAGGCTTAACAAGATAGTTTTGAACAATCATTGGCAAAAACTTTCCAGCAAAACCGTGCTTGAAGATTTATATTCTTATCAAATGCGTTTAGCGAAAGATATTGCTGATTTTGGATTAAATAATAAAAATAAATCGACTGAAAATTTGATTGAAAATTGGTCAAAAAATTCAATCTTTTTAATAGAAAGGTTTGACAATTTTATTTTAGAATTGAAGAATGAACAAAATCCAGATTTATCAATGTTTGTTGTGGCTTTAAATCGCATCAAACCTTTGGTAAATTAATTTATAAAATGCGTTCGTGGCGGAATTGGTATACGCGTAACGTTGAGGTCGTTATGGGGTAAAACCCGTGGAAGTTCAAGTCTTCTCGAACGCACCATTTTATAAAATTTTTTTTGAATATTGTAATTTATATAATCTCGTTAATCCAAGATAAATATTTAAAAAACATGAAACTTCTTGCGCTTAAAGAAAGTAATCAAAATGAAAAAAGGGTGGCTTTAACCCCCGATGTTATCGCTAAATATCAAAAATTCGGATTAGAAATTTTTGTTGAAAGCGAAGCCGGAAAAAACTGTAATTTTTCTGATTCAGATTACGAAAAAAATGGTGCTAAAATAGTTAAAAATATTAACGAAATTTTGCCCGAAATTGACATCGTAATTTCTGTTCAACGCCATGATTTTGAGCATGCCAAGCTTAAGCCGGATGCCATTTTTTTGGCACTTTTAAATCCATATTTTCAAAAAGAAATTGTAAAAAAATTAGCAAATTTCGACCTAAATGTTTTTGCTTTGGAGCTTCTTCCGCGAATTACGCGCGCCCAATCGATGGATATTTTATCTTCGCAAAGTAATTTAACTGGCTATCGCGCCGTTATCGACGCTGTTTATGAAATGAATAATTCGGTGCCGATGATGATAACTTCAGCCGGCACAATTTCAGCGGCAAAATTTATGATTCTTGGCGCCGGAGTAGCTGGTTTGCAAGCGATTGCCACCGCCAAAAGAATCGGTGCCATTGTTTGCGCTTTTGATGTTCGCGCTTCGGCAAAAGAACAAGTGCAAAGTTTGGGAGCTAAATTTATCGAAGTAAAATCCGACGAAAAAATCGATGGCGTTTACGCTAAAGAAATGAGCGAAGAATATAAAATTAAGCAACAAGAACTTCTAGAGGAAACCATTAAAAACCAAGATGTTGTAATTTCCACGGCTTTAATTCCGGGTAAAAAAGCGCCGATTTTAATCACCGAAAAAATGGTGAATTTGATGAAGCCAAATTCAATAATTATTGATTTGGCAACGGTTAATGGAGGCAATTGCGAGCTTACTAAATCAGATAAAATAATTGTTCATAACGATGTTAAAATTATTGGTTACGAAAATTATCCAAGTCGCATCGCTTTGGACGCAAGTAAATTTTTTGCTAAAAATATTTTAAATTTTGTTGAGCTTTTAATTGATAAAGATAAAAAATCAATTCTAATAAATAGAGATGATGAAATTATCAAAGCAACTTTAATTTGTAGCAACAAAACTATTATCAACGAAAACTTTGTAAATTAAAATGATTGATAACGAAATTTCTCAAACTGTCCCAGTTAAATCTTCAAGAAAACCTAAAAATTCTATGCCAATTAAACTTGATATTCCTCAGCCTGAGCTTATGAAACCTAAAATCACCATTTTTGGTGTTGGTGGAGCGGGTGGCAATGCCCTTAACAATATGATTCGTTCAAATCTTGAGGGAGTTGAATTCGTCGCTGCGAACACCGATTCTCAGGCTTTGGCGCATGCTTTAACGCCAGATCGTATTCAACTTGGTGCGCGCACCACAAAAGGCTTAGGAGCTGGCTCTTTTCCTGATCGTGGCAGAATGGCCGCCGAAGAAAATATCGAAGAAATCGAGAAACATCTTGAGGGTTGTAATATGGTTTTTATCGCTGCTGGAATGGGCGGTGGAACGGGAACTGGCGCGGCGCCAGTTATTGCAAAATTAGCTCGCGAACGCGAAATATTGACGGTTGGTGTGGTTACTAAACCATTTCATTTCGAAGGAAAATATCGCATGGAAACCGCTGAAGCTGGAATCGAAGAATTGAAAAAATATGTCGATACTTTGATCATAATTCCGAATCAAAATCTTTTTAGAATCGCCAATGAAAATACTACTTTTGAATCGGCATTCAAAATGGCCGACGATGTTTTGCATGCCGGCGTTCGTGGTGTAACCGACTTAATCACCATGCCTGGTTTAGTTAATTTGGATTTTGCTGATATCCGCACCATCATGACCAAAATGGGCAAGGCGATGATGGGAACCGGAGAAGCGACGGGAGAAAATCGCGCTATTTTAGCATGCGAAGCGGCGATTGCTAATCCGCTTCTTGATGATATTTCGATTAAAGGTGCCAAAGGTGTTTTGGTTAATATGACGGGCGGTCCAGACATGACGCTCTTCGAAGCCGATATGGCGGTTAATACAATTCGTAAAGAAGTTGATCAAAATGCTAATATCATTTTTGGTTCGGCTTTTGATGAAAATATGAAAGGTAAAATCAGAATTTCCGTAGTTGCGACCGGTATTGATAGCGAAGAATTTCGACGCGAAAATTTTAAATCCAAAGAAACTAATGAGCCTTCGCGCTTTAAGGCAGTAGTTCCCGAAACTGCAAAACAAAATTCGAGCAAAAGTTTTTTTGATCCTGGAGTTTCGGCAAAGCCTTCAAAACAAGAAGTTGAAGAAATAAGCGATGAAAATTTCAAGCCAAAAAAGATTTTTAGCAAAGAAGAAAATCTTAATTACGGCAAAGAATCCGAAAGCTTAACGCCAAAAGTTGATCAAGAAAATAAACAACAACCCGTTGTTGCAAATTTCTTCAACGAAACTTCTTCAACGGCTATTCCATCGATTCCTTCTCAAGTGGCTCCAGCTCAAGCTAAATCACCATTTCAAATGGATGATCATGAAGAAGAAATTCACGAAGAAATCAAAGTGGAATTTGAAGAAAAAATTGTTGAAAAAGCGGTGGAAAAAAAGCCTGCCAAACCTGCTAAAGTTGAAAAACCTAAAAAAGATTCTTCCGGCGGATTTAGTTTATTCAGCTTTATGAATAATAAAGAAAAATCCGAAGAGCCTTTAGCTAATCCTGACAATAAATTATCGAACAATATTTTTTCTGAATCGGCAAAAATTCCAGCGGATTTATTATCAAAAGATGATGGAAAAAATAAGAAAATTAAACAAATAAATGATGAAGATTCTCAAGCTAGCGTCTCTTCTCAAGAAGCTGAAAAAAAACGACAACAATTTTTTGGCAACACAATTTTTGACGAAGAGGCTGGATCAAATAATCACGAAGAAAAATTTGATGACGACATCATCAATGTTCCCGCTTTCTTTAGAAGAAAAAAATAATTTTTAACTCAATTTATGGCGCAAATTTATTTAATTTCTCCGCCACAAATTGAGTTAAAAGATTTTTCTTTAAATCTTGAAAAGGCTCTAAAGACTGGGCTTGTTCCAGTTTTTCAATTGCGTTTAAAAAATTATTCTCCACTAGAAATCAAAAATTTTTCAAAAGAAATTAAAAAAATATGCGACAATAATAATTGTCTATTTTTGTTAAATGATTTTTATGAAATTGCCATCGAAATAGGCGCTTCGGGCGTTCATGTTGGCATCGATGATAAAAAAATTTCACAAATTCGCCAAAATTCGCCAAAAAATTTTGTAATCGGCGCGAGTTGTTACGACTCAAAACACTTGGCAATGGAGGCGGGAGAACAAGGAGCGGATTATATTTCCTTCGGTGCATTTTTTGAAACTCAAACCAAAATTTCAAGAGGCAAGCCGAGTTTTGAAATTCTAAATTGGGCGAATGAAATTTTGAATTTGCCGATTGTGGCGATCGGTGGAATTAATGATAAAAATTGCGCTGAATTAGTCAAAAATGGCGCTGATTTCTTAGCGGTAATTTCTTTTATATGGCAACATCCGCTTGGAGTCGAAGTGGCTCTAAAAAATCTTCATAATCAATTATAAAAATTTAATTTTAAGTTTTCGCAAAAAAATATTTCCAAATTTTAATTAAACTCTTGATTGTAAATTCGTTTTTGACATATTTATAAAAAATAAATTTTAATTCAATTTAAAGATTATGCCAAAATTTGATTTGCCTTACGCTAATGCCGTTTCTTCTCATAAAAAAATCCTTTATAAAAATGCTCGCATCGTTGATCCAAAATCGAATTATGATGAAGTTGGAGAATTGTTAACGGTTGGCGATAAAATTGTCGATTTCGGTAAAAAATTAAATGCAATTGCTGATGAAGAAATTGATTGCAAGGGCTTGGTTCTTGCTCCCGGATTGATTGATATTCAAGTGCATTTTCGTGATCCAGGGCAAACTCACAAAGAAGATTTTACTTCGGGAAGCGCTTCGGCTGTGGCGGGAGGAATTACCACGGTAGTTTGTCAACCCAATACCGCGCCGACTTTAGATTCGGTTTTAACTTTTGAATATTTGCGTTTGAAATCGCGCGAAGTGGCGCATTGTAATGTTCTAGCTTATGGTTGCATTAGTAAATCCATGAAAGGCGAAGAGCTTGCCGACATGCATTCGCTCAAAGAAGCTGGGGCAGTTGGCTTCACCGACGATGGTTTGCCCGTCATGAACGCCAATTTAATGCGTCGTGCCTTTGAATATTCTAAAAATCTTAATGTCGTTATCGCTCAACATGCCGAAGATTTGAATCTTAGTAACAAAGGTTGTGTTAACGAAGGAAAAGTGTCGCTTGAGTTAGGTGTGCGAGGCATTCCCAATATTTCTGAATCAGTAATCGTTGAACGCGATTTGGCAATTTTAGAAGCAATTGGCGGACGATATCATCTTTTACATTGCTCAACCAAAGAGGCGCTTGAAGCGGTTAAGCGCGCTAAATTAAAGGGTTTAAAGGTCACCGTCGAGGTTTCTCCGCATCATTTTACTTTAACCGATGCACAAGTTTTAAAATCAGGAACTTTGGCAAAAATGAATCCACCACTTCGCAGTGAAGATGATCGTTTAGCTTTGATTGAGGGCTTACGAAGTGGCGTTATTGATGCCATCGCCACCGATCACGCTCCGCATGATGAAGCCTCAAAAAATAAGCCGATTGAAGAAGCAACATTTGGTATTGTTGGCGTTGAAACCATGTTGCCACTTTCATTAATGCTTTATCATCAAAAGATTTTATCGCTTCATGATTTACTTGCGAAAATGACTTGCAATCCTGCTGAAATTATTAATTTTGACGGCGGAGAAATCAAGAAGGGCGCTAGAGCTGACCTTGTTTTAATCGATTTAAATCACGAGTGGCAAATTGATTCTAAAAAGTTTTTTAGCAAATCCAAAAACTCTCCATTTGATGGTTTTAAAGTCAAGGGTAGAGCGGTTTTAACAACAGTCGCTGGAAAAATAGTTTATAAAATTGATTAAGTTTTTATTTTATTAAACAACTCTATTTTTAAATGAAAATGGGCAAAATTTCATTGTCATTTAATTTTAAAAATAGTTAATTTCCAAAAATCTAATCCACAAAATTGCGCAATTAATTTTATGATGCGGATAAAGTTTTTGTAATGCCGTTTTGTAAAGATTAAGTTGTTCTAAATATTGAGCTGGAACTTGATTTGGCAGGGTTTCGTCGGATTTATAATCAATTATTAAAATTTCATTTTTAACTTCTTTAATTAAATCAATTCTTAAGTTTTTTTGTTGATGATAAATTTCATATTCGCATAAAATTTTACCATCAAAATCTAATTCAAAAATTTCAGAAAATAATTTAGAATCGAGAAAATTTTCAATAATTTGTAAAATA
>CAIOKL010000087.1 GCA_903858915.1 uncultured Alphaproteobacteria bacterium
CAACTAAATTTTCCTTGATGTCGTCATCACTTTTTCCTTGAGAAATTTGTTCGCGAATCAACGCTCGGACATCAAAAGCGAATTTACTGTCGGAGTTTTCGATTACTTGACCATCGCACACTAAACAACGAACTTGTAAAAATAAATTCATCGCGCGATTTTCTTCGATGGGACTACTTAGGCGCGTCTCGGGATTAAGAGCGAAAGCTGAATTTATTAAAAAAAAACCCAGAAAAAATAAAATTTTTATCAAAAATTTATTGCAAAAAATCTTCATGAATAATCCCTTTGAAAATTTTTTGCGTCCCCGCGGTCATGAAAATATTGGTGCCGTCAAATTCGATTAATAAATCTCCGCCTTTAAAACGCACGGTTACCGAATTATTTTTGATTAAATTTTTAAAAATTGCCGAAAAACCGACGGCGCAAGCGCCCGATCCGCACGCCAAAGTTTCGCCGACTCCGCGTTCAAAAACTCTAACTTCAATCAAAGAATCATTGATAATTTTGGCGAATTCGACATTAGTTTTTTGCGGAAAATATTGTAAATTATTTTCAACTTTCTGCCCCGTTTTAAAGAAAATTTCATCATTTGGAATTGAGGCAACAAAAGCTACGGCATGAGGGTTTCCGACATTAATGTGAATGAATTCAAAACCTTCTAAATTAATTTGTGAATTAATGACTTTTGGCACTCCCAAATTAACTTTTATTAAATCTTCGTTAATTTTGAAGCATTCCAATATTCCTGCTTGAGTTTTGATTTTTATTTTATTTTTCGATAAATCTTCGTCGAAAATAATTTTGGCGACACATCTTGTGGCGTTACCGCAAGTTGCGCTTTGCGAACCGTCGCTATTAAAAATTTGCATTTCGCAAGCAATTTCTGCGAAATTTTCGCTCGAATTATTGATTAAAATAAGTTGGTCGCAACCAATATTTTGGCGATGACAAATTTTTTTAACAATTTCGACGCTAATTTTTTTGACATTAAAACGGTTGTCGATGATAACAAAATCATTGCTCGCACCGCTCATTTTGACAAAATCAAAAACCATTTTTGGTGTTTTATGAAGATGATTTTGCTCGGCTGACATAAATAAAATCTTCGGTGTTAACAATAATTTCTTCGCCGGATTCGATGAAAGGCGGAACCATGACGCGAACGCCATTTTCAAGGATTGCCGGCTTGTAAGATGCCGAAGCGGTTTGACCTTTCACCACTGAATCTGCTTGCGCGATTATGGCGTTAACTTGCTCGGGTAAGAAAATTGAAATCGGTTTATCGTTGCAATATTCGATGCGAATACTCATGCCTTCAGTTAAGAATGGCAAAGCTTCGCCGACAATTTTTTTGCTGAAATTAAAAGATTCAAAACTTTCCATATCCATGGCAACGATTTCTTCTTGATCAAAATATTGAAATTGCATGTTTTTTTGTTCAACAAAAGCCACCTCGACATCTTCGCTCGAAGCGAAGCGGGTGTTGGTTTTGTTGCCCGTAACTATATTTTTCATTTCAACTTGAATATAAGCGCCACCTTTTCCCGGTTTAACATGTTCTCGTTTAATTACTTTCCATAATTGGTTTTGGAATTCTATGACATTGCCGATGCGAATCGAATTTGCGTTTGTTTTCATAATTTTTTTATAAAGTTGAAGTTGTCTGAAAATTATATTTTAAATTCACGGAAATTTTACTAAATTTATTTCTAATTCCAGCCGAATCGTCATATCTGTATGAATTATTGGTGTTCAAATCATGTATAATCGTATAGCCTCGATTTTCTGGATAATAAACGAATTCATAGCCAGCGCCCAAATAAATATTTTCTTTAATTTTGCCAGAAATATTAGCGCCCCAATTAAAATATTC
>CAIOKL010000088.1 GCA_903858915.1 uncultured Alphaproteobacteria bacterium
ATAGGTTCTATTGTCGAAGAAATTTTAAAGTGCAATAATTTAACCGATAAAAAAATAAGTAGTTATGCTATTACAAAAATCGATCAAAAAATACAAAAAGATTTAATTCCAATAATACAAAAATATAAAAATATTATTAGCGTTGAGGCTCATTATATGAATGGTGGCATTGGTTCAATGATTGCTGAAATTATTGCAGAGAATCAGTTGACGGCAAAATTATATCGCCTCGGCGTTAGGGAATTATCGGATGGCATTTTTGGTGATGCTGAATTTATGCATCGCAAACATAAAATATCTGACAAAGATATATTTAATCTTATTAATAAATTTTGATTATGACAAAAGCTGTTATTCTCGCTGGAGGCTACGGCACCAGAATCTCCGAAGAAACTAATATTATTCCAAAACCGATGGTGAGAATTGGTGATAAGCCAATTATTTGGCATATTATGAAATTATATTCTCATTACGGCATCAATGATTTCATCATTTGCTTGGGCTATAAGGGTTATGTTTTTAAAGAATATTTTGCCAATTACCAAGCGCATAATTCTGAAAATATTACTTTTGATTTCAGTGGCGATTCGACGATAAAAATTAACAAAAATAATTGCGAACCGTGGCGCGTTACTTTGGTTGAAACTGGGCTCGATACTTCTACGGGCGGGCGCATCAAGGCGATTGAAAATTATGTTAAAAATGATGATTTTTTTTGTTTAACTTACGGCGATGGAGTTGCCGATATTAATATTGCCGAATCAATAAATTTTCATAAAAAACATGGAAAATTAGCAACGCTCACGGCGATAAATCCAATTGAAAAATTTGGAATTTTAGAAATCGATAAAGAAGAAACGGTGTTGTCTTTCAAGGAAAAGCCCACTAATTCCGAAATTTTTATTAATGGTGGTTTTTTTATTTTGAGTCCAAAAATTATTGATTATATTTCAAGCGAAAAAAGTGTTTTTGAAAAAGAACCGCTGGAAAAATTAGCCCAAAATCATCAGCTTAAATCTTACAAACACAAGGGTTTTTGGCAATGTATGGATTCTTTACGCGATAAAAATTTGTTAGAAAAATTATGGAACGAAAACATCGCTCCGTGGAAAGTTTGGTAAAATAAAATGCAAATTAATCAGCAATTTTGGCGCAATAAAAAAGTATTTATTACGGGTCATACCGGTTTTAAAGGAAGCTGGCTTACGCTTTGGCTTTCTAGTCTTGGAGCCGAGATTTATGGTTACGCTTTAGAACCAAATACCGATCCAAATTTATTTAATATTTTGAATTTAAAAAATAAAATTTCCCATCAAATTGCCGATATTCGAGATCTAGAAAAACTCCAAAAAGCCATTAATGATTTTGCACCCGACATCGTTTTCCACCTTTCAGCTCAACCATTGGTGCGATATTCTTATCATAATCCAATCGAAACTTATCAAACTAATGTGATGGGAACGGTTAATCTTTTGGAAGCGGTTAGGAACTACGGCAAAGCCTCGGCGACGATAATTATAACTAGCGATAAATGTTATGAAAATGTTGAAAAAATCGCCGGTTATCAAGAAAATGACAAAATGGGCGGGCATGATCCATATAGCAATTCCAAGGGTTGCGCTGAATTTGTGGTTTCAGCTTACGCTAATTCTTATTTCATTCCTAACCCAAAAATTGGTAAAGTTGCCTCGGTGCGAGCCGGCAATGTGATTGGTGGGGGCGATTGGTCGCAAGATCGTTTAATTCCCGATTTAATTAGAAATTTAGTGGCGAAAAAAAATCCAAACATTCGCAACCCGCAAGCAATTCGTCCATGGCAAAATGTTATCGAACCGCTTTATGGCTATCTTCTCGTTGCTCAACATCTTTGTGAATTACCGCAACAAAAAACTTTATTAAATTGGAATTTCGGACCCGATTTAATCGATCAAAAAAATGTTGAATATGTGGCAAAAATGGTCGCAGAAATTTGGGGAAGCGATAATAAAATTGAAATTAATGAAGATAAAAATCAACTTCATGAAGCCAATTTGCTTTATCTTAATTGCGATAAAGCCAAGAAAGAGTTGGGTTGGTATCCGCAATGGCATATTGAAGATTCGATTAAAAACACCGTTGAGTGGTATAAAATGTTTTATAATAAAAATAATAATATTTTAGAATATTCACTCAAAATTATTGAAGATTTTAATAAAAAATGTCAAATTAATCAAAATTAATTCGCTCTTTTTCGTGAACTAATGGGCGATTCAAACTTTGCGTATAAATTGCACCGATATATTCGCCAATTATTCCTAAAAATAATAAAAGCACCGAAAACATAAAAGAGGCTAGAATAATGATTGGAGCGATTCCGAGATGTATTTTTTCCCAAAAAAATAATTTAATAAAAAAATATCCCAAGCCGATTAAAAAAGAAAAAAATGACGATAAAGCTCCAATAAAAACGGCAATTCTAAGTGGTATTTTGGAATTGGATAATATGCCAAGAATTGCTAAATCATAGAGGTGATAAAAATTATATTTAGAGATATTTTTATATCTTCTAGGTTTA
>CAIOKL010000089.1 GCA_903858915.1 uncultured Alphaproteobacteria bacterium
CCTTAAAATATCAAAGTTAACAAAATTTTAATTTTATAAATTATAAAACTTTTGTTGAAGAATAATTTATATCATTAAAATAAATCAACAAATATTTTTTTTAAAATATTAAAATTACTGCACTAAGCGATATTCTGGAATCGTGATAATTGCGGTATTGTTTTTGTTGGTTAAAATTTCAAATCGACAATTTTGTTTATCGAGAATTTTTGAAATTTTTTCTTCATTTATATTGTCCCTAATTTGCAAATCCTTATTATCAAAATAAAAAATTATCACGATTTGCTTTAGATGGTCAAGCATCGCGCTGATTCTAATATTTGATTGATTGTCGGTCGTAAGAATTTCATAAACCAAAGTACCAATCGCTTCGATTAAAGAGATTCTGTCGATTTTAATTTTTGGCAAAAGATTAACATTGTGCGGATTTTCAAGAATAATTCTTCTAGAAATATTTTGATCAATATTGCTAACAAAATCTTCAAAAAAATCATGAATTGAAACGATTTCTTCTTCAACATTAAGCTTAAAATCGATCACCGACTCGTCAAGACTGTTGTTAATAACCGATCTAAGACTTACACAATTCAAATAAATTTTCTTAATTTCGTCAAGATATCCACGATGCGGAAACGGTCCGAAAGGCTCTTCCTTAAGATTCGCGGCGGTTTTGGTAATTATATCGAGATAAGCAAAAACATCTTTTGGTAAAACGATCGAAACTTGGTTTTTTAAATTAACAATTTGATCTTTATGAACCGAATCAACTCTTTGGAAATTTTCAGTTTTTTCTTTAACTTTTGCGATTAATAAATCGAAATCTATTGGCTTAACCAAATAGTCGTTGGCGCTCAAATTAACGCCCTTTATAACATTATCTTTCTGACCCAAAGCGGTTAAAAATATAAAAGGTATTGCGGAATTTTTCAAACCAACCGTGTCGCGCACTAATTTTAGCAAACCATATCCATCAAGCTCCGGCATCATAATATCGGAGATTATTAAATCAGGTCTTTCTTGAATAAATACTTCATAACCTTGATAACCATTTCCAGCCTCAGAAACTTCATAACCCTCGTCGCGCAAGATGTCAGCGATATTCGAACGAATATCTACCTCATCTTCAACGCACAATATTTTGATTTTTTTATCTGACATAATTTTAAAATTATTTGCGAAAAGTTTTGGCACTAAACCCTATGTCTAAGTTAAATTGATAAAAAATAAACTCAATTTAAAATTAATATTTTTCCTAAACAAAATTAAAGTTGTTTCTTATGTTTCAACTTAAATTTCGAGTCGAATTTAATTATCGCTTAAACTATTTTAGAGCCTTCAAAACTTTTTAAAATTTGCGAGACCAAATCAGGATTATTTTGTTCTTGAATTTTCGGCGATAAATCCTCGTGAATCAAGGGAGAATCAGGATTTTTTTGATGATGCAAATCCAACAAAACTTGTTTTAAATCTGGCAAAGAAATTAAATGACAAATTCTAATCATCAACATTTCAAAAACCATTTTTGCCGAACTCGAAGTGCTAATTTCGTAGAGTGTTTTGGAAATTAATTGCCAAACGCGAATTAAATTGGAAATTTCAACATTATTCGCAATAAAACTCAATTTTTCAAATTGCATTTTTGAATAAGCATCAATTTCGTAATTTTTAATGAGTTTTATTGAGGAAATTTTATGTATTAATTCGAGCAAATCATTGGCGATTTGACGAATATCTGAGCTGGTCGCGTATATTTCAGAAAACTTTTTTTGCGCCGAAATAAAATCGCCTTTAAGCAAATTTTCAAGAAGTTCGATAATTTTAAAACGATCGGATAATCCGAGCATTTTTTCAATAATTTCGGTCGCTAAAAATTTATCATGATTATTGCTCGCCAAAGCTTGATCGAGAATCGAAAGAGAATCGCGGACCGAGCCTTCGGAGGCTTTAGCAATAAGGTTCAAAGCTTGGTCGTCGGCTTCAAAATTTTCTTTTTTTAAAATATTTTTGAGATGTTCAAAAATTTCTTTTTCATCGAGGCGACGCAAATCAAATCTTTGACAACGCGATAAAATTGTTTGCGGAACTTCACGAATTTCGGTGGTCGCAAAAATAAATTTTACATTAGCTGGTGGCTCTTCGAGCGTCTTCAGTAAAGCGTTGAAGGCACTTTCACTCATCATGTGAAATTCATCAATTATATAAATTTTATATCGCGCTTCGACTGGCGAATAGGCGATTGAATCGATAATTTCTCGCACACCTTCAATGCCGTTGCGACTAGCGCCATCTATCTCGAAGACATCTTGATGATGCGACATAGAAATCGCCACACAATTTTTACAAACTCCGCAAGCTTGACCGGCAAGCCTCGATTCTTCATTGAGGCAATTTAAAGTTTTGGCAATAATTCGCGCCGTAGTTGTTTTACCAACACCGCGAATACCGTTGAGAATGTAGGCGTGATGCAGACGATTATTTTTAATGGCATTTGATAAAGTGCGCACCAAAACCTCTTGCCCAACCAATTCGTTAAAATTTTGCGGGCGGTATTTTCGAGCTAAAACTAAGTAAGAAGACATCAAAACAGGGTTTAAAAATTAACAATTTATGAAATCTAAACAATCCAATCCTTTTAATTTTAAGGATGTTAGGGAAAATAATATATTTGCATTATTTAAAAGTCTTTCGGAATTTTATTTTAAATCTTAAATGAGGCGACCGATGTTTGAGTTGGAGATGAGTTTGTAAAATTTCAAAAAATAATCTTATCGCGGATGTCGCGATTCATTCGCTTTGATGCGATTCAACTCAAAGCTAAATTTGCGTAAGCAAATTTAATGCATAACAATTAGTGAAGACGACCCGACTCAACCTCATTTGGGATGCTTTCTTTCAAATCTGACCCGTTAAAAAAGCAAATCGCCCGCCCTCACCAATTTTTATTTTGATTATTTTTTATAAATATTCAACATGTTTTACTTAGCTTTTTATTATATTCATTATTTTTTGTTATTAAAAAACATTATGTATTCTGAACAATTCCATCAATTTATCCTTGTGAATTTTTGTTAATTCTTTATCTTTTTCCACTTCCACTCTATAGTTTTCA
>CAIOKL010000090.1 GCA_903858915.1 uncultured Alphaproteobacteria bacterium
AAATTTATTTGCAAAATTATTAAGTTTTTCTTAATAAGTATAATATATCGTTTTAATTAACTTAATAAGTTTTTCTTATGAACCTTAGAGATTTAAAATATATCGTTGAAGTGGCGCGTGAAAAAAATTTTGCAAGAGCCTCGGCAAAGGTTTTTGTAAGTCAGCCGGCACTTAGTATGCAAATTAAAAAGTTGGAAGAAACGCTTGGCGTTGAAATTTTTGAACGCGAT
Organism: uncultured Alphaproteobacteria bacterium; assembly: GCA_903858915.1. Classification (GTDB taxonomy): domain Bacteria; phylum Pseudomonadota; class Alphaproteobacteria; order Rickettsiales; family UBA1997; genus CAILUF01. The sequence goes on from CAIOKL010000090.1 coordinate 231, forward strand.
AAACAAAATTTTTTAATCACGCCCGTCGGCGCTGAAATTATCAAAAAAGCTGAAATTATTTTGCAAGAAAGCGAAGAAATTAAAATGATCGCCAAAAATTCTAAAGACCCGCATAAGGGAGAAATTAGAATTGGAGCATTTCCGACGGTTGCCTCATATTTTTTGCCAAATTTTGTCAAAAATATTCACAAAAAATTTCCGCATTTAAAAATTTTTTTAATCGAAGCCAAAAGCGATGAATTAATTACTAAATTAAAAAGCGGGGAACTTGATTTTTGCTTACTTGCCATGCCCGTCAAAGACGATAATTTAATTGGCGAAAAAATTTTTAGTGAAAAATTTTTATTGGCAACGCCGAAGGGGCATCCATTTTCTAAAAAATCAAAAATTCAAATTAAAGAATTAAAAAATCAGGAATTAATGTTGCTCGATGACGGGCATTGTTTGCGCGATCAAGCTTTGGAAATTTGTTCGATGGTAAGGGCTTATGAAAATCAAGATTTTAGAGCGACAAGCCTCGAAACCTTACGGCAGATGGTTGCAAACGGCACGGGGATTACGCTTATTCCAGAAATTGCGGTGCGCAGTGACGATAAAATTGCTTATGTAAAAATTTTTAATGCACCGTTTAGAACTATTGGAATTCATTATCGGAAATCTTCGGTGCAGAAAAATTTAATCAAAGAAATTATTAAATTGGCAAAATAATTTTTTACTAAACGCCGGTGGAGCCGAAGCCACTTGATCCGCGAACAGTTTCATCGAGATTTTCCACTTCAACAATTTCCGCTTGGGCATATTTAGCAATAATCATTTGAGCGATACGCATGCCTCGCGACACTACAAAATCAAGCTTCGAATGATTAATTAAAATAACACAAATTTCACCACGATAATCGGAATCGATGGTTCCGGGAGTGTTTAAAACGGTGATACCATTTTTCAAAGCCAAGCCCGAACGAGGACGAATTTGCGCCTCAAAGCCTCTTTCCAAAGCAATGGCGATGCCGGTTTTGACTAATTTAATTTCACCAGATTTTATAATAATATCTTCGTCGATTGAGGCGATTAAATCCATGCCAGCACTGCCGGCGGTCTCATATTTTGGCAAGGCTAAACCTTGAGAATTTTCAAGTTTTTTTATTTTTAAAATGGTCATTTGAATATTTTTAAAATTAATAAATTTCAAGTTGATAAATTTACAAACCTTAAGTAAAATTAACAGAAATATTTCAAAATTTATTATCTAAACTTAAAATGTCTGAAATAAAAAATAACGATAATCCAAAAGATGAATCGAGACGCAATTTAATTAAAAATGCGGCTTACGCAACTGCGGGAGTTGGCGCGGTGTGTGCAATTTTGCCATTTGTCGACAGCATGAATCCTTCAAAAGATGTACAAGCATTGGCTTCGGTTGAGGTTGATATTTCTAATATCAAAGTTGGCGAAGAAAAAAAAGTTATGTGGCGAGGCAAGCCAGTCTTCATTAAAAGACGCACTACGCAAGAAATTGAAGATGCTAAAAAAGTCGATCTTGCCGAATTAAAAGACCCACAACTTGATTCTGATCGAGTCAAGGCTGGCAAGGAAGAGTGGCTCATAACTATCGGAATTTGCACGCATTTAGGTTGCGTTCCAATTGGCGGGCAGGGTGAATATAAGGGTTGGTTTTGTCCTTGTCACGGTTCGCAATATGACACCTCGGCACGCATTCGTAAAGGCCCCGCGCCAAAAAATCTTGAAATTCCGCCTTACGAATTCATTAATGAAAAAACAATTAAAATTGGATAAAAATGTCTTCACACGAAAATCATGAAAGCATCAAAAGCCCTTCAACCCCAAAGGAGGAGCTTGAAGTTTTTCACAAAATTCACAATGATATAGATCAATCAATTACTGAAAAATCTAAAATTGTCGGTTGGATTAATGACCGGTTGCCTATTGTCGCGACCCTTGAAAATACATTAAAAAAACATCCTTATCCAAAAAATTTAAGCTATTGGTGGAATTTTGGTTCGATTGCCGGAATTTGTTTGGTGATACAAATTTTGAGTGGTTTATTTTTGGCGATGCATTATGTGCCTAACACTAAACTCGCTTTTGATTCGGTTGAACACATCATGCGCGATGTTAATTATGGCTGGTTAATTCGCTATATTCACGCCGTCGGCGCTTCGATGTTTTTTGTGGCGCTCTACGCCCACATGATCCGCAGTCTTTATTATGGCTCATATAAACCTCCCCGCGAGATTTTGTGGTGGGTCGGCATAATTATTTTTCTTCTTACAATGGCAACGGCTTTCATGGGTTATGTTTTACCTTGGGGACAAATGAGTTTTTGGGGAGCGACGGTAATTACTAATTTATTTTCGGCAATTCCGTTGGTTGGAGAATCAATCGTGCAATGGCTGTGGGGCGGTTTCTCCGTTGATAATCCAACCCTTAATCGTTTTTTTGTGTTGCACTTTTTGATGCCATTTTTAATCGTTGGCGTTGTGTTGCTTCACTTACTGGCGCTTCATACAACAGGCTCAAACAATCCGACGGGAGTTCCGATGAAATCGAAAAAAGATGCGATTTCATTTCATCCATATTTCACTATCAAAGATATGGTTGGCTTCGTGTTGTTCTTTATAATTTTTGGCTATTTTTTATTCTTTTATCCAAACGCTTTGGGGCATCCCGACAATTACATTCCAGCCAATCCACTCGTTACTCCAGCGCATATTGTTCCTGAATGGTATTTCTTGCCATTTTATGCAATTTTGCGCGCCGTTCCCGATAAACTTGGTGGCGTTTTAATGATGTTTGGCGCGATTATTTTGTTATTCTTTCTACCTTATCTTGATAAAAGCAAAGTGCGCTCGGGAGCTTATCGCCCAGCATTCCAAAAGTTTTTTTATGTTTTTGTAATTAACTTTGTATTTTTAGGCTGGCTTGGAAAATCACCGGCGGACGGCTGGTATGTTTGGGCCTCGCGCTTATCGACCATGTATTATTACGGTTACTTTTTGTTGGTTTTGCCAATGTTGCCAAAGTTTGAAAAAACTTTGCCATTGCCTGAATCAATTGATGAGCATTACAAAAGTAAGCATAAACATTAAGCATGTAAATTTAATATTGTTAAAATGAAGAAATATTTTTTAGTTTTATTATTATTGCCAAGCCTCGCTTTCGCAAATGCCAATGTCGATTCCGCAATTGACGAATCGAAAATCACGACGGCACTTCATCCAAAAGAAATGAAATGGGAATTTGACGGCTTTTTTGGGCGCTTCGATCGCGCTTCAATTCAACGCGGTTATCAAGTTTACAAAGAAGTTTGTTCGGCTTGTCACGGTATGAAATTAATGTCATATCGCAATCTTCAAGATATTGGATTTTCTGAAGCTGAAGTTAAAAATATTGCATCCGAATATTTGGTCACCGACGGTCCGAATGATGATGGCGAAATGTTTGAGCGCGTAGGTTTGCCCGCGGATAAATTTGTTGGACCATATGCTAATGAGCAATCGGCGCGTTCAGCAAATGGTGGCGCTTATCCACCCGATTTATCCTTGATTATCAAGGCTCGACATGCTGGTCCAAATTATGTTTATTCATTATTAAATGGCTACAAAGATGCGCCAGAGGGCTTTGAAATGGCGGTTGGTAAAAATTATAATCCATATTTTGAAGGAAGGCAAATCGCCATGCCCGCTCCAATCAATGATGACGGGCAGGTTGAATATAAAGACGGAACGGTTGCCACTAAAGAACAAATGACGATTGATGTCGTTAATTTCTTGCAATATGTTTCCGAGCCAGAAACCGAGCATCGTAAAAAAATGGGTGTTCGCACCATGATTTTCCTTGGTATTCTCTTCGGATTATTACTTTCTGCCAAAAGAGCAATTTGGAAAAATGTTAAATAATTTTTAAATTTATGACCTTTATTTTTAACCAAGAAAACCAACAAAAAGTTCAAGAAATTTTGGCAAAATACCCGCCAGAGCGCAAGAAATCAGCGGTTATGCCCTTGCTTGATTTGGCGCAAAGGCAAAATAATAATTGGATTTCCAAAGAAGTTATCGCAAAAATCGCCGAAATTTTAGAAATGCCCGAAATTAAAGTTTACGAAGTCGCCAGTTTTTACACGATGTATAATTTAAAACCCGTCGGCAAATATCTTTTACAATTCTGCAAAACCACGCCCTGCATGCTTCGCGGTATTGATAAAATCATTAAAACTTGTGAAGAAAAATTTGGAATTTCAATGGATCAAACCACCGTTGACGGACTTTTCACTTTTAGAGAAGTTGAGTGTTTAGGCGCTTGCGTCAATGCGCCCGTAGTGCAAATCAATGATGATTTTGCCGAAGATTTAACCGAAGAAAGCTTTTTAAAAATTTTAGAAGATTTAAAAAATGGTAAAAGTTTTCAAGTCGGATCGCAAGTTGGGCGCAAATGCTCCGCACCGCTCTAATCTAATTTTTACTATTTAAAAATCAGATTAGTTTTCTAATATTTCCTCAATTTCATCATCGTCAATTTCGCCTTGAATCACTTTTAAAATTTGTTGGTTTTTGTCTAGAAAATAGGTCGTCGGGATGGATTTTGGAATTTCAAAATTAATTTTTTTAGCATCGGAATAAAAGCCGTTACTAAAGGATAATTTGTCGGTAATTTTTTTGACATCTTCAAAATTTTCTTTGTCATCAATGGAAATTCCAACAACCTCAATTCCTTGCGACCTTTTTTCTTGATAAATTTTATTTAAAATTTTTAATTCTCTTTTGCAAATTCCGCACCATTTTGCCCAAAAAATAATGATGGTCATTTGATTTTTTTGTTGTGATAAATTGAATTTTTTGCCATCAAGAAAAGTAATTTCGAGTTTTGGTTGGAGGGTCTTCGAGACTTTTATTTCCTCGGTTTTGCTGGCATGATTAACCGCGAAACAATCGGAATTTAACACTAAAAAAATTGTTAAAATTGTTAATAAATTTTTCATGAAAAATTCGCTTTTAAATTAAAATCACCAAGAAATTCTTGAACCAAGGTGAGGGCGGAAATTATGGCAGTGTCGGCGCGTAAAATTCTCGGTCCTAAATTCAGAAAAAAGCAATTTTTTAGCGCATGAAATTTAACAAATTCTTCCTTAGAAAAACCGCCTTCGGGACCGATAAAAATTATAGTTTCTTGATCATTTTTTGGTAAAATATTTGAAAAAATTTCGCTAGCTTTTTTGCCATTTCCCGATTCATCGCACAAAATTAAAATTTTATTTTCTAAATTTTCTTTGAGTAAATTATCGAGTTTTTTTATTGAAAAAATTTGCGGAAAATCATTACGACCACATTGCTCGCAAGCCTCTTTAATGTTGGCTGTAAAGCGCTCTTCGTTAATTTTATCGACAATAGTTCGATGAGTAATAATCGGTTGAAAATTTCTGACGCCAAGTTCGCTCGCCTTGCTTGCCACGAAATCAATTCGAACATTTTTAACCGGAGCGAAAGCCAAAGTTATATTTGGCGATTTTCTCAAATCGGCGATTTTTTCAACAATTTCTAAAGTTAAAAATTTCTTTTGAATATCAATTATTTTGGTAATAAAATCGCCGTCAACGCCATTGAAAATCATGATTTCGTCACCAATTTTTTGACGCATTACTTTAGTCAAATAATCAAAATCATTGTTGTTAATTTGAAGTTTTTGATTTAAAATGTCGCAAGATAAATCGAGTTTAATATCAATGAAGAGTCGAATTTTTGGTAATATTTTTTTGTTAGAAAACTCAAACATTTTTAAAATGACATTATTTTTTATATTCTTTTTAACAATCGTAATTTCGGCGATTGTAATTAACAATAATTTAAAAAAACAGCGAATTAATTTTTCTACAAAGCAAAGATTTAGTTC
>CAIOKL010000091.1 GCA_903858915.1 uncultured Alphaproteobacteria bacterium
ATTACTTATTAAATTTTAAATTAATTTTATATTTACTTATTTTCAAGCAATTATATTTAATTTTACTAAAATTAATTCCAAAAACAATTTTAATTAAAAATTTGGCAAAAGATTTTTTAAAAATTGATGTTTTAATAATTTAAAATATTTATTGGCATTTTGTTATAACTGGTAATTAGGGATTTGAGGCTTTTGAAGTTATGGTTTTTGGTGTTAATTTTTTTAAAAATGGTGGGTGATAGAAGACTCGAACTTCCGACCTCTACGATGTCAACGTAGCGCTCTAACCAACTGAGCTAACCACCCAAATACCACTTCCACTCTTAAATGATGCGACCGAATTTTTCAGGTCTCGTCTTTGCGCGCCTACCTTAGAGTAGGCTTACGCAGACTCGCCTTCAAATTCAATCGCCTGATTTAAGATTGGAAGCGGTATTAAGTTTCTAATCTAATTAATGCGACCGAATTTATCGCTTAATTAAATTTGATGAAATAATAAATTTATTTCTTTTATACTAAAGCAATATTTTAAATTTAAAACAATATTTTTTCACCAATTTATTTATTTTTTTCATGAAAAAAGCAATTATACTTTTAAGTGGCGGTTTAGATTCCGCAACCACATGCGCCATAGCCAAAAGCCAAGGATTTGAACTTTACGGCTTAAGTTTTTTTTACGGACAAAGACATCAAGTTGAACTTGAATCCGCTCAAAAAATCGCTAATTTTTTTAAATTTAAAGAATATAAAATTGCCAATATTGATTTAAGAATTTTTGGCGGATCGGCTTTAACTTCCAACATCGAAGTGCCGAAAAATAATATAATTGAAAATCAAAATTATAACTCGCCGATCCCCGTCACTTATGTTCCCGCGCGCAATACCATTTTTCTATCTTACGCCCTCGCCTTCGCCGAAATTGTAAAAAGTTTTGATATTTTTATTGGCGTGAATGCCGTTGATTATAGCGGTTATCCCGATTGTCGTAAAGAATTTATTGATGCCTTTCAAACTCTTGCCAATCTAGCTTGCGCGTCTTCTTCGCAAAATTTTGGAAGTTTTAAAATTCACACTCCATTGATTGCTTTAAAAAAATCAGAAATTATTCAAAAAGGTGTAGAATTGGGCGTTGATTATTCGATCACGCATTCATGTTATGATCCGCAAATTATTGATGGCGAAAATTATGCTTGTGGCACTTGCGATTCTTGCTTGATAAGGCTCGACGGCTTCAAAAAAGCGGGGTTGGTTGATAAAATAAGATATATTTAACGGCAATAATTTTATATAAATTTATTTTGGTAAATTTAGATAAAAAATTAGCGGATTTGGTTGATTAAGATTATCGACCACAACCACGCCCTTCAGGCTCTTTATTATTAACATTTCTAAAAAGATCTGGCTTTATAGAATTAATTGTATTGTTGTTTTTTGAAGGTGAATAATATTCTTGTTTTTGAAATGAATCATTAGGATAAATAGCATTATTCTTATTTTTCATCTCATCAAGAATTAAAATAATTTCTGCATAATTTGGCCCTCCAAAAGCAATATTTGTAAAAAAAACA
>CAIOKL010000092.1 GCA_903858915.1 uncultured Alphaproteobacteria bacterium
CAGTGCTCAATGGGCAACTGGCTGGTGATGATGGTTGCCTTGTTGCCGGCACGGTCATAAGTTAAAACTCCACCACTCGACACAACAATCGGCACAAAATTATGCTTTTTTAAAGATTTAGCAATGTCAATCGTACCCCTTTCAACTCCGCCACTTTCTAAGGAGGGAATGATTTGTAAAATTACTTTTTGTTTAGAATCTTCCATATTTTTAATTTACAATAATTGTTTCGTCGCGCTTAGGGCCAGTTGAAATTATCGACACCTTAACTCCGCACAAAGATTCTATTTTTGCAATATAATCGAGTGCTAATTTTGGCATTTTATCGCGAGAATTAATTCCAACCGTTGACTGTTTCCAGCCTTCCATTTCAATATAAATTGGCTCGATTTTATTCCACAATTCTATTGATTGCGGTAAATAATCAAACTCAATTCCATTAATTTTATAACCAACGCAAATTTTGATTTTATCTAGCTTATCTAGTACATCAATTTTTGTTAAAGCAACTTCTTTTACTGATGATAAATTAATTACTTGTTTAACCAAAACCGCATCGAACCAACCACATCTTCGATTGCGACCCGTAACCGTCCCAACTTCGTTACCTTCAATTCTGATAAACTCACCAATTTCATCATTTAATTCAGTTGGAAATGGCCCCGAACCAACTCTAGTGGTATAAGCTTTTAAAATGCCAATAGTTTTATGGATTTCGGCGATACCGAGACAAGAACCAAGCGCAATTTGTCCAGCAATTGTGTTACTTGAAGTGACGAATGGATAAGTTCCAAAAGTGACATCGAGAAGCGCCCCTTGCGCGCCCTCAAACATAACTCCCGAGGTTTTTTTAAGAATTTGCGCAATTTCGTAAGAAGATTTTGTGTAATCTAAAATTTTATTTTGAATCGGTTTTAATTCTTCCAAAACATCATTTAATTCAACTTTTTTTGCTCCCAAACTTTGACGCAAAAGATTGTGATAAAATAATAAATTTTCGATACGATTTTTTAAAACTTCTTGGTCTCGCAAATCGCATATTCTAAGCGCGCGTCGTCCGACTTTATCTTCATAAGCTGGTCCGATTCCACGACCGGTTGTGCCAATTTTATTATCGCCTTTTTGCAATTCTAAAAGTTGGTCAAGTTCGCGATGAACCGACAAAATCAAAGAACAATTATCGGCAATTGCTAAATTTTGTGGAGTGATTTTTATGCCGGCATTTTCAATTTTTTCAATCTCTGAAAATAAGGCGATGGGATCAACCACCACGCCACTTCCAATCACCGAAAATTTACCACGAATTATGCCCGACGGAAGCAAACTTAATTTAAAAGTTTTGTCGCCAACTTTAATGGTGTGTCCAGCATTATGTCCGCCTTGAAATCGAACCACCGCATCGAAATTATCTGATAAAAAATCAACTATTTTGCCTTTGCCTTCATCGCCCCATTGTAAACCAATTATCGCAGTATTTTTCATGTTAATTTTTGTTATTTTTATTTAAGAAATTTGCAGAATTTTTAGAATTATTCAAAGAAAAATATTTGCTACAATAAGGACAAACAACAAAATCTTTTTCTCCCATATTTAGATATACCAAAGGATGCTTCGAACTTGAATTTCCGCCATCGCAAGAAACTTTCTTGCTATTAACATACAAAACATCACTATTTTTAAAATTTATTTGCTGATTCATTTTTATATTTTAAATTATAAATTATTCATTTATAGATAAATTACTTTAATAAACCAAGATTTTCAACAACCAAAATGCAAATATTTTTAAAAACTTTAATATTGTTTTTTTTAGCCCTACAAAACAGCTTCGGCGCAAGCTCTTTTTCGCAAAAACATGAATTGAGTGGGGCGGAAACTTCGCTAATTTCAAGCTTTTACCAAGAAAATGGCGCAAAGAAATTGGTGGCGGGCGTTGAATTTAAACTCCGCGAAGGCTGGAAAATTTACGGCAATGATGATAGTGGCATGGGCATGCCCCCAGAATTCAATTTTAGCGCTTCGCAAAATTATAAAAATCACAATATTTTTTATCCGCAAGCGATCGATGGATTTGAAAAAATCGGTAGCGAAGAAATTAAATATAAATATTACAAAAATTCAGTAATTTTTCCAATTTTTATTGAAACTGCCGATCAAAATCAACCAACAAAATTAAATTTAAAACTTTCTTTTGCATTGTGTAAAGATGTCTGCGTCCCCGTCAATCAAGAGTTTAGCATTGATGTAAATAATGAAATTGACATGGCTTCTATCAATAAAATTGAAAAATTTTATGGACAAAATCTTGTTGAAAAAAATCTTCAATCTTCGCAAGATTTTTCTGGAATCGATATGTCTTTGAAAATCAATGGCGCCAAAAAAAATCCCAATAAAATTTATTTAATGATTTTATTGGCAATGTTCGGAGGCTTGATTTTAAACATTATGCCTTGCGTTTTACCGGTTATTTCCATCAAATTAATTTCGGTTCTCAAGCATTCGGGTGCGCCAATTTCTAAAATTCGTTTTAGTTTTTTCTCAACCATCATTGGAATTTTAAGTTGTTTTGTAGTTTTGGCTTTTTTCTCCTACGCAATTCAGTCCGCAGGAAGCTCTCTCGGCTGGGGATTTCAATTTCAAAATCCATTTTTTCTCATTTTTTTGATAATAATTTTAGTATTTTTTATCGCCGAACTTTTGGGAATTTTTGAAATAACTTTTAGTCAAATTTTAGCAACAATTCTTGATAAAAAAATTTCTGAAAAAGAAGCGCAAAAAAATATTTTTATGCCTAATTTTTTATCAGGAATACTGGCAGTTCTCCTTGCCACTCCTTGCTCGGCGCCATTTTTGGGAAGCGCTATTTCTTTTGCACTTACCCAAGATTTTTTAACAATTTTATTAATTTTTACTTTCATTGGAGTCGGATTTTCTGCGCCTTATGTAATTTTAATTATTTCTCCGCAACTCATAAATTTCTTACCAAAACCCGGAAAATGGATGATTAAAATTAAGCATTTAATGGCAGGTTTCCTATTGGCAACGGCGGTTTGGCTTACCTTCGTTTTAAGTAATACCATCGGAATTTTTCCATCATTGTTAGTGGCGGTTTTTTCAATTTTAATTTTTTGTTCATTAAAAATTAAAACCAAAATGGTTAAAATAATTTTTATAACAATAGTCATAATTTTATCCTTCACCCTGCCCTTTGATTTTCATGATCGCCAATTAAAATCAAAATCCGAGCAAGATACTTATTGGCAATTTTTTGATGAATCGATTTTACAAAATCTAATCGCACAAAATAAATTAATAATTGTCGATGTAACTGCCGATTGGTGCCTAACTTGCAAATTTAATAAAATGTTAGTTTTGAATGACAAAGAAATTATTAAAAAGCTGAAAAGTGGCGAAATTATTGGTCTCAGAGCTGATATTACTAAGCCGGATTCTGATGTTATGAAGTTTTTGGCCAAACATAATCGTTATGCGATTCCGTTCAACGCAGTTTATGGTCCAAATGCTAAAAACGGCCTTCTTGCTAGCGAATTTTTGAACAAAAAACAACTTCTCGAACTAATTGAAAAAGCTCAATAATCTTTACGCTAAATTATTAATTACAAAACCGCGTTTTAGATTAATTTAGCTTATTGTTTTCGAGTTATTTTATAAATTCTATTATCGAGTTTTATCAAAACGCCTTCTTTACTTTTTTCAAGATCTTCCTCAATTTTTTCGAAAGAATCCTTAAAAATATTTTCTCCAAATGCCTTATTAAGAGTTTCAATTATTGTTGATAATTTAAATAAATACTCTTTATCAATAAATATTTTTGGCGAAAAAACTTTAAGAATATCATGGCAATTCTCATCGGATTCTCTAGGGTCGCAAACCTTATTAATTCTTTCAAGTTTTCCAGCAATCATAAATCCTGAAAGATATTTTTTATTAAATTTATTGTTAAAAACATTACCCTCGTAAAACCAATTATCTAAATAATAAAAATTCTTAAGCTGTATATTTTTCTTAAAAAAACCAATGCTTTCTTTATAATAATAATTTCTCAATAGCAATCCGTGACTTTTGTTATGATAAGATAAGAAATGTGACAAATATATTCCCCCAATATTTAAATAAAAAACATTTAAGTCTTTATATTTTTCTTTAATTTTTGGATCTTTTTTATCGAAATTTTCCTCAAAAATATCTTTAAAAAAAATCGGCCCAGATAATCTTCTAAACTTTTTATAATTTTCATTCATACTTTCCTCGGATGGAAAATCTTGAAGCAAACCATTCTTTATCGCTCTAGTAAGAAATCTAACTTCATTTTGTTTTTCATGAATATTTTTTTTATGAATAATGTTATAATTAAAAATGTTAACCAAAGCCACCGAAGCAGAGCATATTAGCACAAAAAAGTGAATAATAATTTTTTGCCTTTTTTTGCTAGTGTAAAGTCTCGAATTTTCCAAAATATAGCCAATGTAAGCCATTAACAAAAAACCCATTCCAAGGAATTGTAGGAACACTTGAACAAAAGCAGTTTTATATTCGGTAGAAAGAATCCAGAAATGAATTTTACCTAAATTTTCAGAATATTGATATCCTGTCATTTTAGATACCCAATAATAGAATCCACCGATTAAACCGAATACCGCCCCCATAGATAATACGTAATGGAAGTGAGCTACTACGTAGTAAGTGTCATGGAATGCAACATCTAACGCTGCGTTAGAAAGTACTACACCAGTGAATCCACCAATTGTGAATAAGAAAATGAATCCAATAGCCCATAACATAGGTGTATCTAAGTGAATAGATCCGCCCCACATTGTAGCGATCCAAGAGAAAATTTTAATTCCAGTTGGAACAGCAATAATCATAGTAGCTGAAGTGAAATAAGCACGTGTATCAACGTCTAAACCTACTGTATACATATGATGTGCCCACACAATGAATCCTAAAATCCCAATAGATACCATAGCATATACCATACCTAAGTATCCAAATGTTTGTTTACGTGAGAACGTAGATACAATTTGGCTTACGATCCCGAAAGCTGGTAAAATCATAATATACACTTCTGGATGACCAAAGAACCAGAATAAATGTTGATATAAAATTGGGTCACCTCCCCCAGCAGGGTCAAAGAATGAAGTGTTGAAGTTTCGATCTGTTAAAAGCATTGTAATTGCTCCTGCTAAAACAGGTAATGCTAATAATAATAAAATGGCAGTAACAAATACTGACCAAACGAATAATGGAAGACGATGCATCGTCATCCCAGGGGCGCGCATGTTAATAATTGTTGTAATGAAGTTTACTGCTCCTAAAATAGAAGAAGCTCCTGCAAGGTGTAAACTAAAAATACCTAAATCTACGGCTCCACCTGGATGACCTGTTAGGCCGGACAGCGGCGGATACACTGTCCACCCAATACCAGGCCCTACTTCTACAAAGCTAGAAGTTAAAAGTAATAATAATGCTGGTGGTAATAACCAGAATGAAATGTTATTCATTCGAGGGAATGCCATATCTGGGGCTCCAATCATTAATGGAACGAACCAGTTCCCAAAACCTCCAATTAATGCTGGCATTACTAAGAAGAATACCATTAATAAACCGTGAGCTGTAACTAAAACGTTGTAGAGTTGATTGTTTCC
>CAIOKL010000093.1 GCA_903858915.1 uncultured Alphaproteobacteria bacterium
AAGGGGAGAGCTATAGCCCGAAGCTTCTCCGAGTTTTTATTATCCAATACCAAGTTAATTTAATTCTGATTCTTCTATAAAAAATATTTCTTTTGCATTTGTGTTTAAAGGCTTAATCGGGGATTATATTAAATTGATGCTGAGGAATTTTTGGCTTTGTGAGTCGCCTTCGAAATCAAAATGAAATTTTGATTTCGAAAAGCGACGAAGCCAAGGCGACGCGGTCCCCGTCGCGAATCTTTTTTGAAAAAAAAGATGAAGCGTTTACCCGCATTATTTTCGAGTATCAAATCCGTCGCGCAAACCTTCGGCGATAAAAACTAAAATCGTTAAAATTAAAGTAATAATTACGAATCCAGAAATTCCCAGCCAATAGGCATTGATATTATTTTTACCTTGAGCAAGAAGTTCGCCAAGAGACGGCGAGCCAACGGGCAAGCCTAACCCGAGAAAATCAAGAGCGGTTAAAGTTGTGATCGAGGACGCTAATAAAAATGGTAAATTGGCGATAATTATCGGCGAAGCGTTCGGCAAAATTTGTTTTAGAATTATGCGAAAACTATTGGCGCCCAAGGCTTTGCTGGCTAGAATATAATCGAAATTCCGTAATCGCAAAAATTCTGCGCGAACATAAGAAACTACGCCGAGCCAGCTAAACATCAGCATCAAAATTAATAAAGTTGAAAAACTTGGCGCGATTATTGATGATAAAATTATCAATAAAAACATCACGGGCAAACTCGACCAAATTTCAATAAATCTTTGCAAAAATAAATCGATGCGCCCTCCAAAATAGCCCTGCACCGCCCCTAAAAAAATGCCGATTAATAATGAAAAAAAACTTAAAATTAAGCCAAAAATTAACGAAATTCTAATGCCATAAATTATTCGCGATAAGACATCGCGTCCTTGATCGTCAGTGCCGAGAAGGTTTGATTTTGTAGGTTGCGAAGGCGCTCGATCTTTAATCGAAAGATTAATTGTATCGAATGAAAATGGAATTGGCGCAAAAATTATCCAACCATTTTTTTTAATTAAATTTTGCACCTCGGGATCAAGATAATCAGCGTTGGTCAGCAATTCGCCACCGAATTTTGTTTCGGGAATTTCTTGCAAAATCGGCACGAAAAATTGATTATCAAAGCTTACCAAAAGCGGTTTATCGTTGGCAATAATTTCGGCAAAAAAAGAAGTTATAAATAAAAAACTAAAAATCATTAGTGAATAGTAGGCTCTCTTATTTTTCTTGAATTTAATTATAAATTCTTTGTTAAACATAATTATTATTTATTTTTGTCGATTGCTAATTTTGAATTATTTCTAGAAATTTATTTTTACTAAATTTTTAAATTAAGCAAAATATTTTTGGTTAATTCGTTTTTTAAATCGATTTTTTGCCACTTTTTTGTGCGTCAAAATTATTTTCCCCTTCATTTCCAACGCAAATCTTAATTTTACGAAAATACTGGTCAAGCTTACGGGCTAATCACTCTCCCCTCGAGGGAGGAGCTACAAACTTTATCAACAAAAAACCCTTCTCATTACTAGAATGAGAAGGGTTAAATGTATTCTTAAATTTTTTTAAAATTTATCGAACTATTTTTGTTCACTCGCCATTTTTCTAAATCTGCTCGCCATTAAGCCTGTTCCCGCAGGAATCAAGCGACCGACGATGATATTTTCTTTCAATCCGCGTAAATTATCAACACGACCTTGCACCGCTGAATCAGTTAAAACTCGAGTCGTTTCTTGGAACGAAGCGGCCGAAATAAATGATTTAGTTTGCAATGAAGCTTTAGTGATTCCAAGCAATACTGGAGAGCATTCAGCTGGTTTCATTTTACTGTCGATCATTTTGATATTACCTTTTTCGAAAACATCGCGATCAACATATTCACCAGCTAATAGCGTAGTATCGCCAGAGTTAGTAACCTCAACGCGTTTCAACATCATTGAGATAATTACTTCGATATGTTTGTCGTCGATTTTCACGCCTTGCATGCGATAAACTTTTTGAACTTCGTTTACCATGTAAGAAGTGAAGGCTTGCATGCCTTGAATTTTAAGAATGTCGTGCGGAACAAGATTTCCATCGATCAAAACATCGCCTCTTTTAACAGCGTCACCCTCACCTACGAATAAGTGTTTAGTTTTTGAAATGCTATATTCGATCGGCTCTTTTGAAGCATCATCGGGACGAACAATGATACGGCGTTTAGTTTTGTAATCTTTACCGAATTCAATTTTACCATCGACTTCACTCATGATGGCGGCGTTCTTAGGTTTACGAGCTTCAAACAACTCGGCAACTCTTGGAAGACCACCCGTGATATCACGAGTTTTCGAAGATTCTTTTGGAATTCTAGCGATTACATCGCCCGCTTTAACTTCGTCACCGTTTGATATACCAATGATTGTACCGATTGAAAGAGCATATTCTTTAAGAACATCTTTGCCGTCTTCGACTGAAAGTCGCGGTTTAAGATCTTGTTTTGAATATTGCTTCCAATCCATAACTATCTTGGTTGAAACGCCCGTTGATTCTTCAATTTTTTCACGAAGCGAAACATTTTCAGATAAGTCATTATATTTTATCACACCAGTTGCTTCAGCAATTACTGGAATGTTGTAAGGATCCCACTCAGCCAAGTGTTCGCCTTTTTTAATTTCGGAATTATGCTTATGATTAATAATGGCACCGTAAGGCAATTTATAACGATGTATCTCAGCTCCTTCTTTGTCAACCAAAGTGATTTCAGAATTTCTGGCGATTACTACAGTTTTACCATCACGATTAGTGATTGCAGATTTTTCGCTAAACTTAACTTTACCATCAGAAATTGCAGAAATCGAAGATTGCTCTGCCCCCCTTTGCGCAGCACCACCAATGTGGAATGTTCTCATCGTTAACTGCGTTCCCGGTTCACCAATTGATTGGGCCGCGATAACGCCGACCGCTTCGCCGATGCTCACAATATTACCTGTCGCTAAATCACGACCATAACATTTTACACAGACGCCGTCTTTGCTTTCGCATGTTAACACTGAACGAACGCGGAGAGATTTAATTCCCGCTTTATCGATTTCATCAGCCAAAGCTTCATCAATCATTTGACCAGCTTCAACAAGAACTCGTTTTCCATCAAGAGTTTTAATATCTTCAAGAGGAACGCGACCTAAGCAGTTTTCCGCAAGAGAAACTATAGTTCTGCCATCATCAATAACTGGCTCGATTAAAAGACCGTTGTGGGTTCCGCAATCTTCTTCGATAACGATACAATCTTGAGAAACATCAACTAAACGACGCGTTAAGTAACCAGAGTTAGCTGTTTTAAGCGCTGTATCCGCCAAACCTTTACGAGCACCGTGCGCTGAAATGAAATATTCCATAACGCTCAAGCCTTCTTTAAAGTTTGAAGTGATTGGGGTTTCGATAATTTCGCCCGATGGTTTCGCCATCAAACCACGCATACCAGCAACTTGTTTAATTTGGTTTTCAGAACCCCTCGCACCCGAATCAGCCATCATGAAAATTGAATTGGCCTTAGAAGGAATATCGAAGGAAGCTATATTTATCATCATCTCTTTAGAGATTTTGTTGGTACAACTCGTCCATTCATCGACAACTTTGTTATAACGCTCGCCCGCAGTTATCAAGCCTTCGCGATATTGCTTCTCGAGCTTTTTAACTTTATCAAAAGATTCAGCAATATGGAATTGTTTTTGCTTAGGAATGACCATGTCATCTTTGCCGATTGAAATACCCGCGATGCAAGCATTTTTAAATCCTAAAGCCATGATTCTATCGCAAAACATTACAGTTTCTTTTTGTCCGCAATTACGATAAACAGTGTCAATAAGATTAGTGACGGCTTTTTTTGTCATAACTTTATTGACAACTTCGAAGCTTCCTTTCATTGCGTTAGGCAATGAATTATAAACAGCAACTCTACCCGCCGTAGTTTCAATTCTAACTTTTTCTCTTTCGCCATTTGCATTTGGAACTATGTAGCGATAAAGAATTTTATCGTGCAAGGAAATAACTTCGCTATTTAAAGCATGCTCAAGCTCATATTCGTCAGAAATTGGATAAGCTTTTTTCGTAGAAAAATCTTTTCTCTCCATGGTTATGTAGTATAAACCAAGGATGATATCTTGAGAAGGAACGATAATTGGCTTACCATTCGCAGGACTCAAAATGTTGTTAGTAGACATCATTAAAGCACGAGCTTCAACTTGAGCTTCAATCGACAAAGGAACATGCACGGCCATTTGGTCACCGTCAAAGTCGGCGTTAAATGCCGAGCAAACCAATGGGTGAAGTTGAATAGCTTTACCTTCGGTTAAAACCGGTTCAAAAGCTTGAATACCAAGACGGTGAAGCGTTGGGGCGCGATTTAAAAGCACCGGATGTTCTTTAATTACTTCGTCAAGAATATCCCAAACTTCAGGTCTTTCCGATTCAACCATTTTTTTAGAAACTTTGATTGACGGAGATTTTCCGTATAATTCTAATTTGGAATAAATAAATGGTTTGAATAATTCTAATGCCATTTTTTTAGGCAAACCGCATTGGTGAAGTTTTAATTCTGGACCAACCACAATTACGCTTCGACCTGAATAATCCACGCGTTTTCCGAGCAAGTTTTGACGGAAACGACCTTGTTTACCTTTTAGCATGTCGCTCAAAGATTTGAAAGGTTTTTTGTTTGAGTTTTTAACTACCGCGCCAGATCTACCGTTGTCAAGCAAAGCGTCAACCGACTCTTGCAACATTCTTTTTTCATTTTTAATAATGATATCAGGAGCGCCGAGTTCTAGAAGTCTTTTTAAGCGATTGTTACGATTAATTACACGACGATAAAGTTCGTTCAAATCAGAAGTGGCAAAACGACCGCCATCAAGCATAACTAGTGGACGAATATCAGGTGGAATAACCGGCAAAACTGTCATAATCATATGCTCAGGTCGGTTATCGATCGACTCGATAAATTGCTCAACTAATTTTAATCTTTTAATGGCTTTTTCTTTTTTCATTTCGGAAGTAACCACTGCAAGCTCTTCACGCAATTCTTTTTGCAATTTTTTCAAATCAAGTTTTTGCAAAATCTTCTGAACGGCTTCTGCGCCCATTTCGGCAACAAAACTACCATAACCATGTTCTTTTTGAAGTTTTTCATATTCTTCTTCGGTAATGATATCACCTTCTTTGAGTGGCGTCATCAAGCTGTCGGTGATGATATAAGCTTCGAAATAAATAACTTTTTCAATTGATTTCAAAGTAACACCGAGCATTGTGCTAATTCTTGACGGAAGCGATTTTAAAAACCAAATATGCGCAATTGGCGCCGCCAATTCTATATGACCCATTCTTTCGCGACGAACTTTTGAAGAGGTAACTTCAACTCCGCATTTTTCGCAAACTATACCTTTATATTTTATTCTTTTATATTTTCCGCATAAGCATTCATAATCCTTGATTGGACCGAAAATGCGCGCGCAAAATAAACCATCTCTTTCTGGTTTGAAAGTTCTGTAATTGATGGTTTCAGGTTTTGAAACCTCGCCAAAAGACCACGATCTGATTTTATCCGGATCGGCAATCGATATTTTTATAGCATTAAAGTCGAGTAAATCAACAGAGCTATTATTTGAAATACTTAAGAGACCATGAGAAGAAGTTCCTGCGAGTGTCATGAGTTTTAATTTAATTTAATAATTTAAAAATTCTTTGTAAATTCTTGTAGCTTTTTTAAAAAAGCTACAAGAAATATTTATTCTTCAATAAGTTCAATATTTAATCCAAGTGAACGAACTTCTTTAATCATAACATTAAATGATTCTGGAATGCTACAATTAAAGTTTTGATTTCCTTGAATTATTGATTCGTATATTTTAATTCTTCCGACAACGTCATCGGATTTTACGGTAAGCATTTCTTGAAGAGTGTATGCAGCGCCATAAGCTTGCAACGCCCAACATTCCATTTCACCAAATCTTTGTCCACCAAAATGTGATTTACCACCTAGAGGCTGTTGAGTTATTAAACTGTAAGGTCCGATTGAACGAGCGTGAATCTTATCATCAACCAAGTGATGTAATTTTAACATGTAAATATATCCGACCGTAACTTTACGATCAAATTTATCTCCAGTTTTTCCATCGCAAAGTTGAATTTGACCAGAGTTATCAACTTCCGCAAGGTCAAGTAATTTTGTGATATATTCTTCTTTTGCGCCTTCAAAAATTCCAGTAGCAAAAGGCACACCATTTCTTAGGCGATGCGCAAATTGCAACAATTCATTTTCCGGCATTGCACTAATTTTTTTAACTTCATCTTCGGAAGAATATATTTGAAGTATAATTTGACGAACTTTTTTAACATATTCGGCTTTTTGATTAGAAACTTCGTCAAGAAGTTTTCCAATTTTTTTACCAAGTTCTTTCGAAGCAAAACCAAGATGAGTTTCAAGAATTTGTCCGACATTCATACGCGATGGAACGCCAAGTGGGTTCAAGACTATATCTACTGGCTCACCATCTTCGGAATAAGGCATATCTTCAATCGGAGCGATTTTAGAAACAACACCTTTATTACCGTGACGACCCGCCATTTTATCACCGGGTTGAAGACGATATTTGGAAGCAATATAAACCTTAACGATTTTCAATATTCCTTGTCCAAGCTCATCTCCAGCTTTGATTCTGGCGATTTTTTCGTTATATTCTTTTTCAACTTCGGCAACTTGTTTAGAATTGACTTTAATCATTTTTTCAACTCTGTCCATCACCTTAGAATCTTCAACAACCAATTTGATTAATTGAGATTTTGAAAGAGAGTTTAAAGAGTCTTCATCAAGCTTGGTGCCAGATTTTATTTTGTCTATTGCAGATGAAACTTTATTGCCAGATAGAGTTTTTACTAGAGATTCTTTTAAAGAATTTTCTAAAAACTGCACTTGAAGATTTTTTCTTTTTGATAATTCTTCAATTTGTTGCATTTCGATATAAATCGATCTCTCATCTTTTTCGATGCCTTTTCTTAAAAACACTCTGACATCAACAATAGTCCCACCTACTCCGGTAGGAACATATAGCGAAGAGTCTTTAACATCGACGGCTTTTTCACCAAAAATTACTTTTAATAATTTTTCTTCCGGAGTCATTGGAGATTCACTTTTTGGAGTAGTTTTTCCAACAAGAATGTCTCCCGGTTTAACTTCGGCGCCAATGTGAATAATGCCTTCTTCGTCTAATTTTGTAAGAATTTCTTCGCTAACATTTGGAATGTCGCGAGTAATCTCTTCGGGCCCTAAGCGGGTATCACGAGCGACGACTTCCAATTCTTCAATGTGAATTGAAGTGAATGTGTCGTCGGACAAAAGTTTTTCAGAAATAATAATTGAGTCTTCAAAATTATATCCGTTCCAAGGCATGAAAGCAACGCGGACATTTTTTCCGAGAGCGATTTCGCCATTGGCTATACTGTGGCCGTCACTTATAATTTGACCTGCTTTAACATATTGACCAACTTCAACGGTTGGGCGTTGGTTAATGCAAGTATCTTGGTTAGTTCTGACATATTTTTTGAGATTGCAAATATCGATTTTTGCAAAACCATCTTCGTCTAAATATTCAATGATGATTTTTGAAGAATCAACAAATTTGACTACTCCGTCATTTTTAGCGCGGACGGTTGCGCCAGAGTCTGTTGCAATAACAGCCTCCATTCCAGTTCCAACAAGTGGAGCATCAGGACGGAGCAATGGAACAGCTTGCCGTTGCATGTTCGAACCCATAAGGGCGCGGTTAGCATCGTCATTTTCAAGGAATGGAATTAGCGTTGTTGCAATTGAAACAATTTGTTTAGTTGAAACATCGATATAATCAATTTTATCAGGCGTCAACATGATAAATTCACCATTTTTTCGACAGCTAATTAAATCAGATTTAATTTCACCTTTTTCATCAACTTCAACATTTGAAGGAGCGATCGCAAAATTGACTTCGCCCATTGCTGACAAATATTGAACTTCGCTTGTGATAACGCCATCAACAACTTTGCGGTAAGGAGTTTCGATAAATCCAAAATCATTAACTCGCGCATAAGTTGCCAAACTGTTAATCAAACCAATATTCTGACCTTCGGGAGTTTCAATTGGACAAATTCTTCCATAGTGAGTCGGATGAACATCTCGAACTTCAAAGCCTGCTCTTTCACGAGTTAGACCGCCTGGTCCCAAAGCTGATAAACGGCGTTTGTGAGTAATATCGGACAACGGATTAGTTTGATCCATAAATTGCGACAATTGGGAAGTCGCAAAGAAGTCTTTAATTGAAGTAATTAAAGGCTTAGAATTAATAATCGCTTGTGGCATTAAGGTATCAACATCAACCGAATTAATTTTTTCGATAATTGATTTTTCAACCCTTGCCATACCAATGCGCATTTGATTTTCAACCAATTCACCAACCGCTCTTACGCGACGATTTGCAAGGTTATCAATGTCATCAGTTTTAAGATCATTATGTTTAATTTTGCTTAAAATTTTGATAGTTTGCTCAACATCTTTGCTTGTTAAAAATAAAGTTGCTGTAGAAATTTCAAGTCCAAGACGATGATTCATTTTCATTCTACCGACATCTGATAAATTATATCTAGTGTCATTGAAAAATAAATTATCAAAATAATTTTTAGCAACTTCAACTGAAGAAGGAGATTCTCCAAGTCTAACTGCTTTATAAATATCAAATAGTGAATCTTTTTGGGTAATATTTTTATCGACCAATAAAGTGTTGTAGATGTATGGTCCAATATCAGATTTACTTGGATTGACAATCGAAACTTTTTTGAAGTTTAGTTTTTGTAAAATTTCCAAGCTTTCTGCGGTAACAATCGAGCCAGCTTCGAGAAGCATTTCGCCTGTTTCAGCTTCAATTAAATCTTGAGCGTAAACAAAACCAAGCAAAGCTTCGTCGGTCAATAAATAACTGTCGAATTTTTCTTCTTGAAGTTTTTCGATTAATTTTCTATTGATTTTTGTTCCTTCTTTAACAACAACTTCACCACTTTCTGGACAAATTAAATCATGTTGGATTTTTTTGGTGTTGAAAAATATTTGTTGGTCAAATTTTAATGCCCAACCTTTTTTTCCAACAAAAGCTTCCGATGCGCCATAAAAACTCTGAATTATAGATTCGGAGTTTAAACCTATGGCTCTAAGTAGCGTTGTAGCAGGGATTTTTCTTTTTTTGTCAATTCTAAAATGCAAAATATCTTTGCTATCATATTCAAAATCTAACCAAGATCCAATGTGTGGGATAATTTTTGCGGTATAAGATTTAGAGCCAGAAATTTTAACATTTTCGCTGTCAAAAAATACACCGGGAGCTCTGCGCATTTGAGAAACAATAACTCGCTCTGCGCCATTAAAAATAAAGCTTCCGCTATCAGTCATTAATGGAATTTCGCACAAATAAACTTCTTGTTCTTTAATTGAACGAATTTCTTTTATTTCACTTCCTTCTTCTTGATGCCATAAAATTAGGCGTAAATGCGCGCTCAAGGCGGAAGAAAAAGTTTTTCCGGCAGATAGACATTCGCTATATTCATGTCTAGGCTCTTTCAAAGAGTAGCTGATAAATTCAACGGAGACCTTTCCAGCTGAATCTGAAATTGGAAAAAATGAATCGAAAACAGATTGTATGCCAATTTTTTTGCGCTCTTCAGCTTTTACATTTGCTTGAAGAAATTTTTCGTATGATTCTTTTTGAAGAGAAATTAGGTGGGGTATGCCCTCTCTATCCTTGTTACTGCTAAAACTTTTTCTTAGAAGAGTTTGATCGAAATTTCTTGATTGAACCATAATAAATTTTATTCGGATTTTTAATCAATTTTAAAATTGGATATTTGCAAAAATGCAAAAACCCAAGAAGCATTCAAGCCAATCAGTAATGATTGGCTTGAAATTAGTTTATTTTGAAAGTTATTTTAATTCAACTTTAGCGCCAGCTGCTTCAAGTTTTTTCTTGATTTCTTCTGCTTCTGCAGTAGGAACATCAGATTTTAATGTTTTTGGAGCTGCTTCAACTAGATCTTTAGCTTCTTTCAAGCCAAGAGCGGTAATTGCTCTAACTTCTTTAATTACATTGATTTTGTTGTCTCCGGCTGCAGTTAAAACTACTTCAAATTTATCTTTTACTTCAGCTACTGCTGCTGCGGCGGCTGGTGCGGCAACTGCAAAAGAAGCTGCTGAAACTCCCCATTTTTCTTCTAATTTTTTGCTTAGATCGGCAAGTTCAAGCACGGTAAGCGTTGATAATGTTTCTGCAATTTGTTCTAAATTTACTGACATATTTCTTTTTGTTTTAAGTTAATAGAATTTTTTTAAT
>CAIOKL010000094.1 GCA_903858915.1 uncultured Alphaproteobacteria bacterium
ATATGGAAGTCATAATTGTCAAATTCATTTAAATCAACCAGCTCTTGTTGCTCACTGCCAATTTTTCGCACCGAAAGTTGATTGTTTGTGGCTTCAATTTTACCAATCGCCACGATGTAAGGCACTTTTTGCAAAGAATGTTCGCGAATTTTGTAAGAAATTTTTTGCGAATCTAAATCGAGTTGAACTCTAATTCCCGATGCTTGTAATTTTTTAAAAACCATTTTCGCATATTCATCAAATTCATTAGTAATTGTCGCTATTACAACCTGAACCGGCGCCAACCATAACGGAAATTTTCCGGCATAATTTTCGATTAAAATTCCAATAAATCTTTCGAGGCTTCCGAGAATTGCGCGGTGAAGCATAACGGGACGCTTCCTAGAGCCGTCTTGCGCGACATAATTCACATCCAAGCGTTCGGGCAACACAAAATCAACTTGTAAAGTTCCGCATTGCCACTCTCTTTTCAAAGCGTCAACCAAAGTAAATTCAAGTTTTGGACCGTAAAATGCCCCTTCTCCGGGGTTAAGTTGATATTCCAAACCCGCATGATTGATAGCCTGCTCCAAGGCTTTTTCAGCCTTATCCCAAACTTCATCAGAGCCTGCGCGTTTTTCAGGACGCGTTGAAAATTTTACCAAAATATTTTCAAAACCGAAATCACGATAAACTTCTTTTAGCAATTCGCAAAAAGCCAAGGTTTCGTCATTGATTTGATGCTCTTCGCAAAAAATATGCGCATCATCTTGGGTGAAGGCGCGAACACGCATAATTCCATGAAGCGAACCCGAAGATTCATTGCGATGACATGAGCCAAATTCCGCCATTCGCAGTGGAAGTTGTCGATAAGATTTTAAATCTTGGTTAAAAATCTGCACATGGCCAGGGCAATTCATGGGCTTAACTGCCAGTAAGCGGTTTTCGCTTTCGGCGATAAACATATTATCGTGAAATTTTTCCCAATGGCCTGATTTTTCCCACAAAACTTTATCAATTAATTGCGGAGTTTTTACTTCGACATAACCATTTTGTTCAATTTTTCGACGAATATAATTTTCAATTTCGCGATAAATAATATAGCCTTTGTGATGCCAGAATACTGAACCCGTAGCCTCTTCCTGAATATGAAATAAATCAAGTTGGCGACCAATTTTACGATGATCTCTTTTTTCCGCCTCTTCTAAAATATGTAAATAATTTTTCAAAGATTCTTCGCTTTCCCAAGCGGTTCCATAAATTCTTTGAAGCATTTCATTTTTGGAATCACCGCGCCAGTAAGCTCCAGCGACTTTCATCAATTTAAAATATTTTACATGAGAAGTTGACGGGGCGTGCGGTCCACGACATAAATCAATGAAATTGCCTTGGCGATATAGAGAAATTTTTTGCTCGGCGGGAATCGAAGAAATTATTTCGGCTTTATATTTCTCGCCAGATTTTTCGAAAAATTTAATGGCTTCGTCGCGTTCCCACTCTTCGCGTATCAACTTTTCATCGCGCTTAACAATTTCGCGCATTTTGGTTTCAATTTTTTCTAAATCTTCGGTGGTAAAGGGAGTTTTGCGCGCAAAATCATAATAAAAACCATTGTCAATTGCGGGACCGATGGTAACTTGGGTTTCCGGATAAAGTTCTTTAACCGCTTCAGCCATGATGTGAGCGCAATCGTGACGAATAATTTCGAGTGCAATCGCTCCGGATTTTGGAGTAATAATTTCAATCTTGCAATCATCTTCAAATTTGTGCGATAAATCGCGCAATTCGCCATTTACGCGGATCGCTAAAGCAATTTTTGACAAAGAAATTGAAATTGATTTAGCAATTTCAAAACCACTTATTCCACTTTCAACATTACGAATAGCGCCATCTGGTAATGTTATATTGATTTCTTTTTTCATTTTATTTTTTTAAGTGAATAGATTTTTTAATAATGAAAATATTGTAAATATTTTTAACAAAATTTACAAATTTATTTACTACTTTTTTATATAAATAAACAAATCTTCGTTTAATTCTTCGTAAGAATTAATTTTAGTTTTATAATTTTTAGCAACAAAATCACATTCTGATTTTAAATTTTTAGGTAAAATTAATAATTTAAATTCAAAATTATCTTGAGCATATCCACTCAATAATTTACAAATGTTATTCTCGTAATTCCAAATCATATAAATATACTTATCTTGAGATAATAAATGCATAAAAGGCAAGCGGAATACTTGATCAAAAAAATCTAGATTTATAACAACATTTTTAACATCATATTGATCCATAATTTTTTCTAAAATTTTGGTTTTTATCATCATTTTTTCTTGATGATCGGGAATATTTTTTATAGTCGAATAATTATTATAAAAAAATATCGTTATTGTGAAAACTAACAAAGCTCTCAACATAAATAAATTTCTATTACAAAATTTTATTTTTTTTAATATATTGCGACATTCGTAAATAAAAATAAAAACAAAGGGATAAAAACTTACGAGCATTCTATATCCATCAACAGTGTAAAAGGTCAAAATAGTTATAAAAAACAAAAATCCACAAGAATAAATTATAAAAATTTTTGAAATTTTTCTTGATAAAAACATTTTATAAATTTCATGCCAATAAAAATAAAACCCCACTATAAAAGTCAAAAATACCGACATATACCAATGCGATAAATTTAAAATTAGAATCGCATTAATAATTAAATAATCTAACTTCGCAGAAAATAAATATTTAAAATCATGGAGCTTAAAAAGATGCAAGTTAAGGTGTTCGTAGGCGCAATAAGAAATCGCCGATGGTAAAAATATTGTAAATATTAACAAAAAAATTATATTTTTTTGATCAATTTTTTTATTTTCTTCGCTATATTTAATTGGCAAAATTCTA
>CAIOKL010000095.1 GCA_903858915.1 uncultured Alphaproteobacteria bacterium
AAAGTTTCATTTTAAATCAATAATAATTTTAATTTAATTAACGAATAAGTATGGCAAGTAATTTAACTATCATGGGCAACAAAGAAATATTGCTAGTTGCTGAAAATATTGCGCATGAAAAAGGTATCACCCTTCAAGAGGTTGTTGAAGCCATGGAAGAAGGTATTAAGCTCGCGGCCAAGAAAAAATATGGTAGCCACCTTGATATTGAATGCCGGATTGATAAAAAATCTGGTCAAATCAAACTTTATAACAAATTACAAATCGTTGATAACGATGTTGAAGATTTCGATGTAAGAAGCAAAATCACTATTAAAATTGCTAAAAAAGATAATGCCGATGCTCAAATTGGCGATTATGTATCGCAAGAACTTCCGCCGATTGACCTTAACCGAGTTGTTGCTCAAGTTGCTCGAAACGAAATAATTCGTAAAGTCAAAGAAGCCGAAAAAAATAAAGAATTTAACGAATTCAAAGATCGCATCGGCGATGTTGTAAGCGCTTCGGTTAAAAAAGTTGGCTTGAAAAATATCGTTATGGATGTCGATGGTTTTGAAGCCGTAATTCACGAAAGCGGTTTAATCGCTCGCGAAAATTTCCGCGTCGGCGACCGCATTCGTTGCTACATTGAAGATGTTCGCAAAGAGCCATTTGGCGCGCAAATTTTCTTATCAAGAACTCATCCGCAATTTTTGGTTAAACTTTTTGAACAAGAAGTTCCTGAATTAAACGATGGCAACATCGAAGTCAAAGCCGTGGCTCGTGACGCAGGTTCTCGCGCTAAAATTGCCATTTATTCGCGTCGCGATGATATCGACATCATCGGTTCTTTCATTGGTATTCGCGGAAGCAGAGTTCAATCAGTTAGCTCTGAATTGCGCGGTGAAAAAATTGACATCATTAAATGGTCTTCAAACATCGCCGAACTTGTGATTAGCTCGTTAACGCCAGCAAAAGTTAGCAAAGTTGTTGTCGATGAAGAAAATAATTTAATCGAAGTTGTGGTTGCCGAAGATCAACTCAGCCTTGCGATTGGTCGCGGTGGACAAAATGTTAAATTGGCCTCTAAATTAGTTGGCTACAAAATTGATGTCATGACCGACGACCAAGAATCAGCGCGTAGAACCGCCGAATTCAACCAAGCTTCTAAATTATTCATCGAAGCCCTTGATGTTGAAGATATGATCGCTAGCTTGCTCGCTTCCGAAGGCTTCTTGAGCGTTGAATCTCTTGCTGAGGCAGATATTTCCGACATTTCTACAATTCAAGGTTTTGACGAAGATATTGCCAAAGAAATTAAGCGCCGTGCCGACGAATATTTACAAAAAAACTCATAATTTTATGAGTTTTTTTACTAACTAAAATTTAATTTTTTAATAATGACCGATAAAAATAATAACAATCCAACCCGCTCAAAACTTACCTTAAAATTATCGTCATCGGTTATTAACAACTCCACCATCACACCAAATAACTCTAACGATAAAAAGTCTTCTAATTCGGTTCAGGTTACCATAAAAGGTCGTAAAACTTCTCAAAAAGATTCTACAAACTTAATCTCCAAAGATCTAAATAGAAATGAGCTTGAAGCCAGAATGAAGGCTATCTCAAAAGATTCTTCAAAATTCGCTGGAAATGACATAAAAACCCACGAAATTTTAAGCAAAATTAACAAAGAAAATCGCCAAATCGAGGCTCAAGCCCAAGAAAAAATTGATTCTGCCGAAGAAATTGTCGAAACTGAAAAAGTTGAAGAAAGCGAACCACTTAAAATCGAAGCTCAAATTATTGAAGAGAAAAAAGTCAATTCTTCAATGACCACTTCCGATACAAAACTTGATGGCTTCGATGTTCGCAACAAAATTAAACAAAGTCTTCAAATTGCTAACAAACAAAAAGAAGAGCGAGAAAAATTTCTCGAAGAAAAGCGCAAAAAAGAGCAACTTGAAAAAGAGCGCATAGAAAACGAAAAGAAAAAATTTAAAAAACCTCAAAATCAAACTTCTCAACCAAAAACTTTTCAAGAAGAAGAGGCGCGCAAAAAGCCTAATCTTAAAGATGCTGGTAAAGATCAAAAATTTAATTCTCGCAAACTTACTTACATCATAAGTTCCGAAGATTCTGACGATGATTTTTCATTTTCTCGTCGCAAAAAACACAAAATTCACATCAAAGAAGAGCCAAAAGAATATAAAAAAATCAATCGCGAAGTTAATTTGCCTGAACTAATTACAGTCTCCGAACTCGCCGAAAGAATGTCCGAAAAAGCTGGCGATGTTGTCAAAAAATTATTCACCATGGGTATGGTGGTCACTAGCAATCAAGCCATCGACGCCGAAACAGCTGAGATTATCGTCAATGAATTTGGCCATACTAGCAAAAGAGTTTCGCATTCCGATGTTGAAAATGTTTTAGATAATTTAGAAGGAGAAGCTTTTGAATTATTGCCTCGCGCGCCAATCGTCACAATCATGGGACATGTTGACCACGGCAAAACTTCTTTACTTGACGCGTTGCGTCAAACCGATGTCGCTTCGGGTGAACATGGCGGAATCACACAACATATCGGCGCTTCAAGAATTCAAACCAAAGGTCATAAATTCATTACATTTCTTGACACTCCCGGACATGAAGCCTTTACCGAAATGCGTTCGCGCGGAGCCAATGTCACCGACATTGTAGTTCTAGTTGTCGCGGCCGATGATGGTGTCAAAGAACAAACAATTGAGGCGATTAATCACGCCAAAGCCGCAAATGTTCCAATCATCGTTGCGGTCAATAAAATCGATAAACCGGGGGCAAATCCACAAGTCGTTAAAAACGAACTTTTAAGTCATCAACTTATTTCCGAAGATTTAGGTGGCGATGTAATGTTTATTTCGGTTTCTGCCAAAGCCAAAACCAATCTTGACAAACTCGAAGAAGCTATTTTGCTTCAAGCTGAATTTCTTGAACTTAAAGCTCCTTATCAAGGTAAATCAAGTGGCGTAGTTATTGAATCACGAGTTGATCCAGCTCGCGGAGTTGTCGCCACAATGTTGGTCCAAAAAGGCACTCTTGATGTTGGCGATTTAGTTGTCGTCGGCACTTCTTACGGTAAAGTTCGTAAAATGAATGACGATAATGGCAAGCATATAAAAACCGCCACACCTTCGGTTCCTGTTGAAATTCTAGGTCTCGACAGCGCTCCAAATGCGGGCGATACATTTGTTGAAGTTAGCGAAGAGCGCCAAGCTCGTGAAATTATTGCTTATCGCTTACGCAAAGAAAAAGAAGTTAAAGCTTTAAGAAATTCTGCCAAATCAATTTCCGATATTTTCAAAGAATCGGGCAAAGGTAAATTAAAATATTTAAACATTATCATTAAAGGTGATGTTCATGGTTCGGTTGAAGCTATCGCCGGCACGATTTCCAAACTTAGTACCGACGAAGTTGCCATCAAAATTATTCACTCCGCAACTGGCGGAATTAGCGAAAGCGATGTTAGTCTTGCCGCCGCTTCGGGTGCAATAATTATCGGCTTCAATGTGCGCGCTAATCCTTCCGCCAAAGAGCTTGCTGATTTAAAAGGCACTGATCTTCGTTATTATTCAATTATTTATAATTTAGTTGACGATTTAAAACTTTTACTTTCTGGATTATTAGCTCCACTTAAAAGCGAAGAATATCTTGGTAAAGCCGAGGTTCGTCAAATTTTCAAAATCACCAATATCGGCAAAATTGCTGGCTGTTTCGTTATCGGCGGTTTGATTAAAAGAAATGGTAAAGCTCGTTTATTGCGTGACAATATTGTCATCCACGACGGTATACTCAAAACCTTAAAACGCTTCAAAGAAGATGCCAAAGAAGTCAAAAATGGCTTTGAATGCGGTATTGCTTTTGAAAATTTTGAAGATCTTAAAGAAAAAGATATCATTGAATGTTATGAAATTGTAGAACAAAAAAGAACAATATGAATTTAAACCTAAACACTATGAAATACGCTTTAACTTCTCGCATTCTCCATTGGGTC
>CAIOKL010000096.1 GCA_903858915.1 uncultured Alphaproteobacteria bacterium
ATGGAGCCTACGCCATCGGCAATGTAATGTATGTAAAAACCGTTGGACAATTAGAAATTATGGGTAGTATGTTGATTTCGAAATTCTACTTAAAAGAAAAAAATAGCATTAAAGAAAATCTTGGTATAATTCTGATTATAATTGCGATATTGTTAATTATTTTGTTATAAAATATGAGTTCAAATTTACAACGAAAATTCTTCGGAACTGATGGTATTCGTGGCACCGCCAACCAATTTCCGATGACCGCTGAAATTGCTTTAAAAGTCGGCATGGCTCTTGGAGCTAGATTTGGAGCCAGTTTCACTAAAGATCACCATCGTCATCGCGTTGTAATCGGCAAAGATACTCGCCTCTCGGGCTATATGATTGAGCCCGCCTTGACCGCTGGTTTTGTCGCCATGGGCTTGGATGTTTTTTTGGTCGGACCGGTCCCGACGCCGGCGGTTTCAATGCTCACCAAATCTTTGCGCGCCGATATCGGCATTATGATTTCAGCTTCGCACAATCCATTTCACGATAATGGCATCAAAATTTTTGATCGCGAAGGCAATAAACTCAACGACTCAATCGAAATTGAAATTGAAAATTTAATTACCGCCGATTTAAATCAATATTTGGCAAAATCTGCCGATTTAGGAAGGGTCAAAAGGCTCGAAGACGCCCGCGGGCGTTACATCGAATTCGTCAAAAATTCTTTCCCGCGTGACAAAAATTTAAGCAATTTAAAAATTGTCGTCGATTGCGCCAACGGTGCTTCTTACTCAATGGCGCCAACGATTTTTCGTGAACTCGGCGCGAAAGTAATTGAAATTGGCGTTGAACCAAACGGTTTCAATATCAATGAAAATTGCGGTTCAACTCATCCACAAATTTTACAAAAAAAAGTTTTGGAAGAATCCGCCGATATCGGCATCGCTCTTGATGGCGACGCCGATCGTTTAGTTGTTGTCGATGAAAAAGGCGAGCTAATCGATGGCGATAAATTAATCGCGATTATTGCCGAAAAACTGCATGATGAAGGGCGCTTGAAGGGCGATTTGGTTATTATTACGCAAATGTCGAATATGGCGCTTCAAGAATATTTAAATTATATCGGCGTTTCGACGATTCGCACGCAAGTTGGCGATCGTTATGTGCTTGAAGAAATGCGTCGTCAAAAATGTAATTTTGGGGGCGAACAATCGGGACATATAGTTCTCGGCGACTACTCTACCACGGGAGACGGCTTGATCGCTTCTTTACAAATTTTAGCAAAATTGTCGAGTGAAGATAAAAAAATTAGCGATTTGTCGAATATTTTTAAACTTAATCCACAAATTTTAAAAAATATTCGCTTCGATAAAAATGCTCCAAACCCCATGGAAAACAAGGTTTTCCAAGATTTTATTATTCAAAAAGAATTGGAATTAAAAAAATCTGGACGCATTTTGGTGCGCAAATCCGGCACCGAAAATCTTCTTAGAATTATGATTGAGGGCAAAGATTTTGACTTAATTAACAAAATTTCCGATGAAATAATCGCCTTCGCCAACACTCTGTAAATTGATTTTATGATTGATTTTGAGAATAATTTTTGACTTCTATTGATTTGTATTTTTAACAAAATCTAATTATTTTTTTAAAGTAATAATTAGATTTCGTTAATATAAATTAATTTATTTTATGCTAGATTTTATTTGGGGTGGCTTTAATAATTCTTCGAATTATGTTAACAACGAACCAAGAAGAAACCCTCCTCAAGTCATAGTATTTCAAAATCCTCAACAACAAGGATATCGCCCTATTCAGCAAAATTTTCAAACCCAAAGATATTGCGAACCAAATTCAATTGCTGATAACTTTGTAAATGGAAATCTTTTTTTTCCATCAAAAGTAGTTAAGCTTTCTCATAATGAATTAAGAAGTAATTTGATTGATCCAAAGCTTTATTTAGATAATCAAAGATATTTATTCAAAGTATAGTAAAAAAATTATACTTTTTTTTCCATTTCCGTTTAAAAAAATATCTTTTGCGTTAAAAAATAACCTAAACCCAACTTTAAACTAAACCTTAAAAATTTATCGCAGATAGGCGAATTTACTCGCCTTGGAAGCGATTCAGCTTCAAGCTAAATTTGCTTAAGAAAATTTAATTTAAATCAAATCTATCCGCATTCATAACTTTTGTCCAAGCCTTTACGAAATCTTTGACGAATTTTTCTTTGCCATCATTGGCTCCGTAAACCTCAACAACCGCTCGCAATTCTGAACTTGAACCAAAAACCAAATCAACTGCAGTGGCTTGCCACTTGACTTCGCCGGTTTTACGATTTTTAGCTTCGTAAATTCCTTCAAGTTTTTCTGATTTTTTCCACTCATTTTCCATATCAAGCAAATTGATAAAGAAATCATTGGATAAAACTCCAACTTTTTTAGTAAAAATTCCATAATTAGAATTATCGAAATTTGCGCCCAAAACCCTCATGCCACCAACTAGCGCGGTCATTTCCGGCACTGTTAAATTAAGCAAATAAGCACGATCAATTAACGAATTAATTGGCGAAATTTCAGAATTTTTATTAAAATAATTTCTAAATCCATCAGCTTTCGGCTCAAGAAGGGCAAAGGATTTAACATCGGTTTGCTCCCTAGAAGCATCCGCTCTACCAATTGCAAAAGGAACTTTAACACTTACTCCTGCTTGTTTTGCCGATTTTTCAATCGCCACCGAACCCGCCAAAATAATAGTGTCCGCCAAAGAAACTTTTTTGCCATCGCTCAAAGTTTTATTAAAATCTTTTTGGATTTTTTCTAAAACATTTAACGCTTTAGCAAGCTCTTGCGGATTGTTAACTTCCCAATTTTTTTGTGGCTCCAAACGCAAACGAGCACCATTGGCTCCACCGCGCATATCAGTGATGCGGAAGCTAGAAGCTGAAGCCCAAGCCGTTTTTACCAACTCAGAATTTGTTAATCCTGATTTTGCAATTTTTGCTTTAAGATTTTCAACATCGCTAGAGTTAATTAATTTATAATTAACTTGCGGAATTGGATCTTGCCACACAAAAATTTCTTTCGGCGCATCTTTTCCAACATAACGCGCTTTAGGTCCCATATCGCGATGCGTAAGTTTAAACCAAGCTTGCGCGAAGGCTTTTTCAAACTCTTTTGGATTTTCCAAAAAGCGTTTAGCGATTTTTTGATATTCAGGATCAAGCTTCAAAGACAAGTCCGTCGTAAGCATAACGGGCGCATGTTTTTTTGAAGAATCATGTGCGTCGGGAACGGTATTTTCAGCTTGATTTTTTTCTGGAACCCACTGAATCGCGCCAGCCGGACTCTTGGTTTTAACCCAATCATAAGCGAACAAAGTTTTTAAATAACCCATGGTCCATTTGGTTGGATTAGCATTCCACGCGCCTTCCAAGCCACTTGTTATAGTGTCAACGCCCTTTCCTGTTGCACATTTATTATGCCAACCAAAGCCTTGCGCTTCAATCGCTGAGCCAGCTGGCTCTTTACCAACACATTTATCAACTTTATGCGCGCCGTGATTTTTGCCGAAAGTATGTCCGCCCGCAATTAGAGCAACCGTCTCTTCATCATTCATCGCCATATTGCCGAAGGTTTCGCGAATTTGATGAGCCGCCGAAATTGGATCACCATTGCCGTTTGGACCCTCAGGATTTACATAAATCAAACCCATCGTTGTCGCGCCAAGATTTTTCGTCAATTTGCCATTTTTATCAAAACGATCACTCTTCATAAATTTATTTTCTGGTCCCCAATAAACTAAATCTGGCTCGAAATCATCAGCTCTTCCGCCCGCGAATCCCAAGGTTTTGAAGCCCATCGATTCCAGCGCAACATTGCCCGAAAGCACCATCAAATCAGCCCAAGAAAGTTTGTTGCCATATTTTTGTTTGATCGGCCAAAGTAAGCGTCGCGCTTTATCAAGATTAGCATTGTCAGGCCAACTATTTAAAGGCTCGAAGCGTTGTTGTCCGCCACCTGCGCCACCGCGACCATCGATGGTGCGATAAGTTCCGGCGCTATGCCACGCCATGCGAATAAAAAACGGACCATAATTTCCGTAATCCGCCGGCCACCAATCTTGCGAAGTCATCATGATTTCTTTGATGTCTTTTTTTAAATTGTCGAGGTTAACTTTAGAAAATTCTTTAACATAATTATAATTTTCGCCGTAAGGATTTGACTCTGTAGATTGTTGACGAAGTGGCGAAAGATTTACTTTTTTTGGCCACCAAAATTCATTAGGTTTTGCGCTTAAATTGTCATGTTTTTTTGAATGATGATGCGAGGCCGAGCATCCAGAAATCACTAAGGATGAGATTAAAATAAATTTGTTTATTTTCATAATTTTTTTATTGTGATTTTAGAAAAAATATTCCGTTAATAACTTATTAGAAAATTAATTTAGTACAAGAATTTTTAGAGATAAATTCGTGATAAGTAAAATATAAGTTTATTATGGTTTTAATAAGTTTTGCTTATAAGGATTTTTAAGAAATTTTTTTGACAAATAAGCTTCGATTCCTTTTCTTTCTGCGTTTTATTTTTAGAGGGGAAATTTAAATTTGAAGTGATGTAGATGTTATAAAATCAACTCTCCCTAGGTACGGGAGAGTTGATTGAGATAAATTTAATTAGTCATTGAAGCGACTTCTTGGGCAAAATTATTTTCTTTTTTTTCTAAACCTTCGCCAAGAATATAAAGTTTGAATCCAGAAATTGTGGTTTCGCCATTTTCTTTAGAAAATTTTGCAACTAGATCTTTGATTTTAACTTTGTCGTCCATTACGAAAGCTTGTTCGAGAAGAACAACTTCTTCGTAATATTTACGAATGCGACCTTCCATCATTTTTTCAATAATGCTTTCAGGCTTGCCTGAAGCGCGCGCTTGTTCTTTCAAAACATCAACTTCGCGAGCAAGTTTTGCCGGTTCAACCGCTTCAATATTTAATGAATCTGGTTTTGCTGCCGCGATATGCATGGCAATTTGTTTGCCGATTTCATTAAGTTTATCATTTGAAGCAACTGATTCAAAGCCAATTAAAACCGCAATTTTACCCATGTCATTAGCGATTGCGTTATGAATATAACTAACGATCAAGCCTTTATTTACATGAAGTGAAGCGATGCGACGAATATTAATATTTTCACCAATTACACCAACTTGCGTTTTAACTTCTTCGTCCTTATCAGCTTGGAATTTAACGATATCATCGCCGTAATTTAAAGCTTCTTTAGAAACTTTAGAAACGAATTGTTGGAATTTTTCATTGCGTGCAACGAAATCAGTTTCGGAATTAACTTCGATTATAGTTGATTTATTGCCATTAATGCAAACCGCGACTAAGCCTTCCGAAGCAACTCTACCAGCTTTTTTAGAAGCTGATGCCAAGCCTTTTTTTCTAAGCCAATCAACTGATTTTTCGAAATCATCTTGATTTTCAGCCAAAGCTTTGTTGCAATCTGCGATACCACAACCCGTAGTTTCGCGAAGTTTTTTTATGAGTGATAAATCTGCCATTTTTTAAAAAATTAAATTAATATTTTTAAGAATTTTGTAAAATATATTTTGTTCCGACCTTACAACTAGCTAGCTAAACAACTTTTTGTCTAGATTTTAAAAGGGTAAAATAGAACTTTTTATCAAATTATATTTGATAATTTTACAAAAATGTTATTTGTAAAATCAGTATTTTGTAAATAAAAATGGTCAAATTTTAAAAAGTGACCATTTTTATTTTTATAACTATTTTTTAGCTTCAGTTTTTTTTGGTGAAGATTTTTTAGTTACAATTTTAACTTCAGTTTTTTCAATTTTTTTATCAAAAGTTTTTGGTTTTTTTGATTTATTTTCTTCGGAAGATTCTTCGGAATTAGCTTCTTTAGCTACTTCTTTTTCTTCAGGTTTTTTTGAATGGCGAGA
>CAIOKL010000097.1 GCA_903858915.1 uncultured Alphaproteobacteria bacterium
AAATTTTTAGAAAATTCGCAACAAAAAATCATTAATTTTTCTGAAAAAATTGAATATTCAACGAAAAATTTTCTTGAAAATAATTTTTTAAAAATTCAAAAAATTCAAATATTAAGTCCGCAAAAATTTTTAGAAAATTCGCAACAAAAAATCATTAATTTTTCTGAAAAAATTGAATATTCAACGAAAAATTTTCTTGAAAATAATTTTTTAAAAATTCAAAAAATTGCCATAAAATCTGATTTTATTTTTGAAAGAATTAAAATTTGTAAACAAAAAATTTTTTATGATTTTGAAGCGATTAAAAAAAATATTGAAAATAATTTGATGCAAAAAAATATTATGCTCGAAGGGTTCGCCAGCACAATAAAATCATGCAACTATCAACAAATGCTCGAAAGAGGTTTTGCGGTTTTAAAAGATAAAAATAATCGATTAATTTTGAATTGCGATGATCTAAAAAATCATCAAAAATTTTTAATTACAATGCAAGATGGCGAAGTTTTTGCCAGCTTAAATGATAATTTAAAAAATCATAATTCACCTTCAAAAAAAATCGATACTCAACCAAATTTTTTTGATTTAATTGAGAAATAAATATGTTTAAAACTCCGCAATTTTGGTTATATAAAAAAAGCTTTTTATCGTTGATTTTGTTGCCTTTGAGCCATTTATATAAAATGGGTTTTTTGATTAAAAAAACTTTTGTCAAAACTCAAAAAGTTGATTTACCAATAATTTGTATTGGCAATATTATCGCGGGCGGAGCCGGTAAAACTCCTTTGGCAATATTTTTGGGAGAATTTTTTAAAGAAAATAATGTTGATTTTTGTTATCTAACTCGTGGTTATAAATCAAAAAATAATAAAATTTTAATGATTGATAAACCTAGTCAGTTCAATGTCGAAGAGGTTGGCGATGAAGCGATGCTTTTATCAGAAATTGCTCCAACTTGCGTTGCAAAAAATCGTTATTTAGGTTATGAAAAAATTCGTGAAAACAAAAAATTTCAAGCCAT
The DNA here is from genome assembly GCA_903858915.1 of uncultured Alphaproteobacteria bacterium. Lineage (GTDB taxonomy): Bacteria > Pseudomonadota > Alphaproteobacteria > Rickettsiales > UBA1997 > CAILUF01. Next base: position 1,019 of record CAIOKL010000097.1, read on the forward strand.
TATTATGGATGACGGTTTGCAAAATTTTCAACTTGAATATTCTACAAAAATTTTGGTTATTGATAGCAAAATTGCTTTTGGAAATTCGCGTCTTATTCCAAGCGGTCCAATGCGTCAAAGCCTTTCGGAAGTTGCTAAAAATATAGATTTATTTGTAATTATCGGGCAAAAAAATTTACAAATTGAGAAAGAAATTTTACAACAAAATTCATTTGCAAAAATTTTATCGGCGCAAATTTCTGCATCAAATCTTGATAAATTTATTAATAAAAATATAGTTGCTTTTTGTGGCATTGCTTATCCGCAAAAATTCTTTGATTTTATTGAAAAAAATGGCTTAAATTTGGTCGAAAAACATATTTTTAAAGACCATCATAATTATAATATTCAAGAATTGGAAAGCCTTTGCCAGAAAGCTCTAGAGAATAATTTTAAATTAATTACAACTAAAAAAGATTGGGTAAAATTTCCAAAAAATTTTCAAGAAAAAATTGATTATCTTGATATCAAACTTGCTTTTGAAGATAAAATATTCTTTAAAAATTTGTTAGAAAAAATAAAAATAAAATAAATGTTTTCAAATTTTAATTTTAAAAAAATAAGATATATTCTAGAGGCGCCTTTGGTATGGCTTGGAATAGTTTTTTTTCGGTCTTTCAAAATTGAAAATGCTTCAAATTTGGCTGGAAAACTTGCTGTTTTTATTGGCAAAAAAATTGCCGTTAATAAATTGGCAATGAGCAATCTCAGCAAGGCTTTACCGCATCTCGATGAGTATCAAAAAAACGCCATAATTGATGGCATGTGGGATAATCTTGGGCGAATCATTGGCGAGTTTCCGCATGTTTGCACGATGAGCGTTGAAGAAATTTTAAAGCATGTTGAAGTTTCGGCGGAATCTCAAAAAAATATCGAAGATTTGGTCGCTAAAAATCAAGGCGGAATTATTTTTTCTGCGCATTTCGGCAATTGGGAAGTTGGTCCAAAAGTTTTGGGAAATTATGGCGTGAAAATTAAAACTTTTTATCGTCCTTTGAATAATCCGTTAGTTGAAAAAATGACTTACTCAATGCGCGGAATTGAAATGATTGAAAAGGGGAGTGACGGCAATCGTAAACTAATTACCGCGTTAAAAAACAAAGAATTTGTTGTGATTATGGCTGATCAAAAAGTTTCCGATGGGGAGCCGATAAAATTTTTCCATGATGACGCCTTCACCACAACTTCAATTGCCAAAATTGCTCTTAAATACAATGTTCCGTTGGTTCCGGGATGTATTTTTAGAATCAACAAAGAGTTTAAATTTTTATTACAAATTGAAAAACCTCTTGAGTTTGATGAAAGAAATTCATTAAATTCAGAATCAAGTAAACTAACTCTCAAAATTAATCAAATTATTGAGAGATGGGTTAGCGAAAATCCAGAACAGTGGTTCTGGGTACATAATCGTTGGAAAAAATAATTTATGAAAAAAATTCTTCTCGCTTGTTGCCTAATTTTGACTTCTTGTTCTTTTTTTAATAAAAAAACCGTTGAACTCGGCATTGATAGTTTCCCGCGTGGCGCTGAAATTTATATAAATGATCAATATTATGGCGTTACCCCGACCGTTATCAATATTCCTCCGAAAGACGGCTTCGTTACTTTAAATAAAAGAGGTTACGGCACAACTTCATTCAAAACTCCAATTTTTATTGGCTCGGTTAGAACTCACGCCAATGGTTCGGTCGATGCTGACGGAGTGCGATGCATTCTCGATATGGCTTCGGTGATATTTTCATTTGGCGCTTACACCGGCAAATGCGCGGATTTCAAAGAAAAACAACATAAAATTACTATTCCAAATAATTATTCCTCGAATTCATTTTATCAAAGTGAATATGGATATGGCTCGGCAAAGAAATATAATTCGACTGAAATTGATGGATATGGTCAAACGGGTGAAAATTCGGTGATGGGCGCCGGAAGCAATCCCGCGAATGTAATAAATTATTATTACGATCAAGATACGATGAAAAATGTCCGCGGACCAAGCTACACAAATCCTTATCTAGATTTAAAAAATCAAAATAAAAATTAAATCGTGCTAAAATTTCTATCAAATAATATATTAAATTTTTTTAAAAAAGAGAAAAAAGATACTATTTTTTGTGGTTTTTTTGCATTAATTTTTCTCACTTTTTTTAATGATTTTGATTTTAAAAATATTTCCATTTTAAATATTTTTTTATCATTTTTTTTAAT
>CAIOKL010000098.1 GCA_903858915.1 uncultured Alphaproteobacteria bacterium
CGATGATTTTAGAAGATTTAGACACAAAAAAAATCGAAAAAATTTCGACGATTTTTATTGGGAAGTAAATTATAAAATTATTTTAGGATGGTTGGTAAATTGATTATTAAATTTTATTAAAAATTTCTGCAATTTACATCCATGCGGTCTGAGAAGGTTTTTCATAAGAAGTTTTTTCATAAATTGCTTCTATTTTTTTTTCATTTATTATTACTGCACTCCTTGGTATTTGATTATCATGACCTAAAGGTTGAATTTTAAAAAGTGTTTGACTATCGCTATATCTAAAATCATCTTTACTCAACATAATAGGGATATCATGTCCATTCCGTAGATAAACTTTATATAAACTTTCCTCTTTTTGATTAGCTTGAAATGGATCTTGATTTGAGTTTACATTTTCTCGAACACAATTTCGCCTTTCCCCTCCCGAACAAAGATTAAATATTGTAGATAAAAAATCAAAAACTTCATTTTTGGGATTTATCTTCGGAGAATCTTTTAATGGAGGGCTTGGTGATTTTCTTAACGGATCCCCGTTACCGCTTTCTACATTATCATGTTTAAAAATAGAATTATTTATCTCATTCAAAGCTTCAAACAAACCAAACATAATTTACAACAAAACTCTCGCCCACTTACCACTATCTTTTTTGAAGAAATTATCAGCTTTGATATTTGGACAGTTTGGCGAATTTTCAAAAAAATAAAAACTCCGAGAAAAGTCATTTAGAAAATCTTGACTTGGCTCGTCTAAAAAAATTAGATAATGCGCATTGTTTAAATTTTTTTCTTCATTAGAAATTAAAATTGGCTGTTGCGCACTTACAAAATCCTCATCAAAAATTGTGACATGCGGAATAAATTTACTGCGTCCGTAACTCCACAAAGAAGCGTCAATTTCTTTGATTTTTTCAAGATTTTTAATAAAAATAAAAGCGCGTTTTTTTTCATCAAGAATCTTGAGAAGTATTGGACCCATTGCCTTAACAACCCCTTCATCAACTTCATAAAAATTAATTTCTTTTTTCATAAGTTTTTATAAAAAATCAGTAAATTCATTAATAATTTGTTGATAAAGTTCTCGCTTAAAATTAACAATTAAATTTATTAAATCAACTTTTTCAACCCATTTCCATTCAGAAAATTCAGGCTCTTGCAAAGCAATATTAATATTCGAATCTTCGCCTAGAAACTCTAGCAAATACCATCTTTGTCTTTGTCCTAAATATTTTCCGCCCCAAAATTTTTTTTGCAATTTATAAGGCAAATCATAATAAAAATAATCATCACTTTTTTTAATTATTTTTACAAATTCACTCGAAATTCCCGTCTCTTCGTGTAGCTCACGAAACATTGCCACATCTTCATCCTCACCTAAATCGATGCCACCTTGAGGCATTTGCCAAGAATCGGATTGATTATCGATTCTCTTGCCAACGAAAATTTTTTTTTGTTTATTTATAAGCACAACGCCAACGCCACTTCGATATAAGTGGTTTGGCTTATCTAGTTGATTAATGTTTTTTGCGATGGTTGACATAAAGGATTTTTTACCTAAAATTTAATTTATAAATACACATTAAAGTTTTTTAATTCAAAAATCAAACAATGAAATTTATCTCAACTCGATTATCCGCGCCAATTTTAAATTTTGAAGAAGTCATATTTCAAGGTCTAGCAACGGATGGCGGGCTTTATATTCCCGAATTTTTACCAAGTTTTGACGAAAAAAAACTTAAAGAATTACGAAAAATGTCTTATCAAGAATTATTTTTCGAAATTACGCGAATTTTTATTGATAATGAAATTCCCAATGATGAATATAAAAAGATTATTGAAAAATCTTATTCGACCTTCTCTCATCAAGCTATAGCGCCACTTAAACAACTTGATAAAAATCATTATTTACTCGAATTATTTCACGGTCCAACACTAGCTTTTAAAGATTTTGCTTTGCAATTTTTGGGCAATGTTTTGGATTATTTTTTAAAAATTCGTGGTCAAAAAATTGTAATTATTGGCGCCACTTCCGGCGACACCGGCTCGGCCGCGATTCAAGGTTGTATGCATTGTAAAAATGCCGAAATTTTCATTATGCATCCGCATCAAAAAGTTTCCGAAGTTCAACGCCGTCAAATGACAACCGTTATTCAAGATAATGTTTTTAATATCGCTTTGAATGGTAATTTTGATGATTGTCAAAATTTAGTTAAAAAAATGTTTGCCGACCAAGATTTTTTAAATGGTAAAAAAATGGTCGCGGTAAATTCTATAAATTTCGCCAGAATTATGGCGCAAATTGTTTATTATTTTTATAGCGCTTTACGCCTTGCTTGCGATGACAAAACTCCAATTTCATTTTCGGTTCCAAGTGGCAATTTCGGCGACATTTACGCCGGATTTTTAGCAAAAAGAATGGGGCTTAACATCAACAAACTCATCATCGCCACCAATTCCAACGACATCTTAACGCGCTTCATTGAAAATAATGATTACAGCAAAAAAGAAATGATTGAAACCTTGTCTCCGAGCATGAATATTCAAGTCGCCAGCAATTTTGAAAGATTAATTTATGATGCCTTAAAAGCTCAAAAAATTGAACAAAAAACTCCCGAAATAATTAATGATTTTTTGCGTACGGGAATTTTAAAAATGCCTTCGGAAATTCACAAAAATATTCGCAAAGATTTTTGCGCATTTAAAATTGAAGATGTGGAAACCATCGAATCAATCAAAAAATATTACCTAAAAACCGGCGAAATTCTTGACCCGCACACCGCGATCGGAACTTTGGCTTCGGAAAAATTTATGGAAAGCTCCGATTATCACGGCGAAGCCATTGTAACCTTGGCAACGGCTCATCCCGCCAAATTCCCCGATTCAATTGAAATCGCCAAAACACCGCAACCAAAATTGCCAAATTTTTTAAATGATTTATTTGAAAGAGAAGAAAAATTTACAATTCTGGACAATAATCTTGAAGTGGTGAAAAAATTTATTTCATCAAATATATAATTAAAATGGCTCCAAATCTAGGTTTTGCATCGTTAATTTTAAATTTATCGACAACTTTATTTGGAGCTTTTTTTTATTTTTTTTATCACAAAAAATATCGCGATGAAGATTTTGCAAAAATCTATTTAATGCTTTGCATTGTAAGCTTCGCATCGTCAATTGCTTCGCAGATTTTTCTAATTTATAGCTTTATAATTTCCGATTATTCAGTTAGCAATGTATATCAAAATTCACATCATCTCAAGCCCCTACTCTACAAAATCGTTGGCTCTTGGGGCAATCATGAAGGCTCAATGTTATTATTAATTTCGGTTTTGTCTTTTTATAATTTAATTTTAGCGATTTTCAGCAAATTACCAAATGCCATAAAAATTAACGCGATCGCCACTCAGAAATTTATTATCGCTCTTTTTTGCGCCTACACCGCCATAACTTCAAACCCATTTTTAAGAATTTTTCCGACACCTCAAAGCGGTCTTGGTCTCAATCCACTTTTACAAGATATCGGCTTGGCTCTTCATCCGCCAATGCTTTATGTCGGCTATCTTGGCTTCAGCCTTGTTTTTGCAATTACCATCGGCGCTTTGATCGCCAAAGATTTCAATGAAAAAGCCTTAAAATCAATGCGCTATTTAGTTTATTTTTCATTTATAATTTTAACTTTAGGAATAGCTCTTGGCTCTTGGTGGGCTTATCGCGAACTCGGTTGGGGCGGTTATTGGTTTTGGGATCCAGTTGAAAATATTTCCTTAATGCCGTGGATTTCAGCAATCGCTTTAATTCACGCGCTCAAGCTTGCCAAAGACAACCCCACCATGAAATCTTGGAGCGCATTTTTAGCAATTCTCACAATGATTTTATGTTTACTCGGAATTTTTTTAACTCGCTCCGGCGTTTTAACTTCGGTTCATTCGTTCGCAATCAGCGCCAATCGCGGTTTCTTCATAATTTTTTTAATTTCAATAATTGGTGGATTAGGTTTATATATTTTTGCAAAAAATTTAAATTTTACAAAAATTTCCAAAAATAATTTACCAAAAAATCGTCAATTATTTTTAATTATTGCCAATAATTATTTTCTAATCACCGCCCTACTCGTTGTTCTTATCGGAACTATTTATCCAATTTTATCTCGTGGTTTATTTAATCAATTTATCAGCATCGGCGCTTCATATTATAATCAAGTTTTTAATATTTTACTCGTGCCTTTTTTAATATTTTTTGTCGCCAATTCCGTTAAATTTAATAAAATATTAAAAATTTCCAACGCCCTGATTTTATTATCTTCAACGCTCATTACTTCAATAATTTTTTATATTTTTAGAAATATCGAATGGCCCAATTTGTTAAATTTATTTTTAGCAATTTATGCTTTGATTTTAAATTTTTATCATTCTAAAAAACTCATTTCAACCCTTGCTCACGGCGGTTTCTTGTTGATTATGATTGGCGTTATAATTTCTAATTCGGGTGACGAAATCAAAGAAATTAATTTACAACAAAATCAATCTTTTGAAATTAGTAATTTTCAAATTAAATTTTCCAATCTCGATTACCGTCCCGACAAAAATTTTATCGCGCGCATCGGTGTTTTTGAAGTGACTAAAAATAACAAAATTATCACCACTTTAAAACCCGAATTACGCCTTTATCCAATTTCCGATCAAACCACTAACGAAAGTGCGATTTACCATCATCCGCTTTACGATTTATATATTGTTATCGGCACCAAAGATGAATTAAATAATTATGCCATTCGCGCTTATTTCAAGCCGATGATTTCGTTAATTTGGATCGGCGTCGCCTTAATTTTCTTCGGAATTTTGAGTCGTTTTTTAAAGATTTTCAAAAAATAAATTGTGATTTAAACAAAATATTCTAATTAATTTTCAATTGATTAGAATATAATATTTTAAATTACAATATGACAAAAAATGGAAAAGAAGGGGTTGCATATCATGGAAATAGCTCAGCTATTAATGGGCACAGAACTAACGCACCTTCGCAACCTAATAAGGGTAAAACTTCAAAACCACAACAACACGAACCTTGGAATCTTTTTGGGCTTCTAGCGCAACCGTCCCAACCAACAAGTCCAAGTCAAAATACAAAACCATTACAGCCAGAAATCAGTTGGTATGACCTTCAAAGACTGTCCACTCCTATACTCTCGCAAGTTCAAAATCTCACACAACCTCAACAACAAGCTAGAAGGACGCAATCGGCACCAGTTTCAACAACGCAAAAAACTCAACAACAACCTGGAAGGACGCAATCGGCACCGGCGGCACCAACGCGACCTTCTCCAGCGCCATACGCAAGTCCTTCTCCAGCGCTATACGCAAGTCCTTCGCCACCAAGAGCAACGCCACCTAAAGCAGCGCCATCAAAACTCACATTAGCGAATTTTAAAAACGAATTTGATAAAAAATTAAACAATAATAGCGGTCCCTCTTATAAATTATCACGACCAGATGAAAATTTTATAAATAATTTCACGAATATTTATGCTAAATTCTGGAAGGATCTTGATATTGAACAAAACCCTATTTTGGAAAATGCTGTAAAAAGAATTGAAAGAAAAATTGATCTGAAATTCGGATATTTAACTAGAACACCCATAGAAAATATATCACCCTTGGGAAGGGTTATTTCAAGAGATCCAGTTTTGTCAGCGGAGCTTTACGCTTCTTATTTAGATGAATCACTTTCCCTTGTGGATAATAAATTAAAAACAGAAAATGACCAAACAAAAATAAAAAAATTAGAGGCTTTTCGTCTCGGTTTGGATTTAGAACTATCAAAAATATATCATGTAACCAATAAAGGCGCAATTGCTCAATCTGTTCACGGCGGTGAAAGGGACGCTAAAATTCACAAAGAAAATTCTCAACTCACTATTTTTGAACATCTCTCAAAAAAATCGCAAGATGCGCTAAAAGCTGACTGCAAATCAAGAGGATCTCACATAAATGATTTTATCAATTCGATTACCCCTCCAACTCAACTTAGCGGATTAAAAGGAATTACTAGCAATATCATCGATTCGATTCAGCAAAAAAGATCTCCAAAAACGCAAGCTACTGAGAAGGCTTATAATCTAGCAAAAAAAACAGGAACGCCATCTTCAGCTCCAGGGGTCTCAGGACAAGCATATTCGAAGTATCAAGGTCTTAAGCATAAAGCCGGAAAAATGGCTAATGAAGCAATTGAAAGCGCTAATCAAAGCGCATCGGAATTGCGTCGAGCGGTTAAAGATGGAATTCATCCACGGAGAAAGGATGGGGGTTTTTCTAGCATTACAGATACTTTTGGTAGAAGGGCGAGTCCTCCTTCTATGCCGGAAACTCGACATCCCGGCAGAGCACCACGCTCAAATCAACCCGAAGGAAGAGGTCGATAAAAAATCCCATTTCAACTGCATTTCTAATAAAAATTATTTTGTTAGAAATGTTACTCTAACGCATTTATTAATCAAAAAAATTCCTCGATTTTAATTAATAAAATTTCAAATTTAAATTAGCCAATCAAGCAAATTTTTTTATCAAATCATGAGGCTTTCTTGGTTATTTTCATATATTGCATTTTTTAGGAAGTTTAATATAATCATAAATCACAACTCTAATTTAAATTGTAACAAATTATTTTTATGAAAATAATAATTTATCGCCAAGCCAAATCTGCGATGCAATCTGGCAAATTAAATTGCAAAAAATGGATAATTAAACCGATTGAAGAAAAAAACTCGCATTCAATTGATGCTCTAATGCACTGGGTGTCTTGCGATGACACTAAAACGCAATTAAAATTTGAATTTTCGAACAAAGAAGACGCCATCGAATATGCCGTTAAAAATAATTTTGAATATGAAATTTTAGAACCACAAGAATTGAAAATTAAACCCAAATCTTACGCTGAAAATTTTACCAATTAAACATGACAATCATTAACACCATCGCCGAAAAACTTATACAAAAAAAATCTGTAATCGATGATTTTTTTATACAAAAATTTAGAGAAAATCATGCTTTTTTTTATAACTCAATTGATTTGCGTCATAGTTCATATAAAATTAGCGCGATCGATACCAATTGCTATCCGGCGGGCTTTAATAATTTATCAAATTCTGGCAAAATTATTGCCGAAAATTTAGTCGCCAATTTTTTATCAAAAAACTTTACATCGAGTCCAAAAAATATTTTTATTATTCCCGAAAATCACACGCGCAATATGCGTTATCTGGAAAATTTGGCAATAATTGTTGAAATTTTACAGAATCAAAAATGCCAAGTTTTTGTGGCAACTTACAATCCAGAAATAATTACAAAAACCGTTTTAACCCTTGAAAATCAAAGCACCATCACTCTTTACCCATTACAAAAAATTTCTGGAAAATTGGCGATTGAAAATGACCAAAAACAAAATATTTTTGCCGATTTGGCAATTTTAAATAATGATTTAACCAATGGCATTCCCGAAGTTTTAAACAACACCACAACCATCGTCAGCCCGCCAATTCAAATGGGCTGGCACCAAAGAACTAAATCACAACATTTTACAATTTATAATGAAATAGCTCATGAAATTGGAACAATTTTAAATCTCGATCCGTGGCTTATTTCTTCGATGCACGAACATTGCGAAGGCGTTGATTTTAAAGAAAGCATTGGGCTTGAATGTTTAGCAAAAAATGTCGAAAAACTTTTAAAAAAAATTGCCGAAAAATATCTCGAACACGGTATTAAAGATGCGCCTTATTGTTATATCAAAGCTGATAATGGAACCTACGGAATGGCGGTTTGGAGCGTTTCAAATCCGCAAGATGTTTTGGAAATAAATAAAAAAGAACGCAACAAAATGAATATGCTTAAAGGTTCGACTCAAACCAGCAAAGTAATGATTCAAGAAGGCATAATTACCGCCGATAAAATTAATAATAATCCTTGCGAACCCATGATTTACATGGTTAATGGCGAAGTTGCGCAAAATTTATTTCGCACCAATAATTCGCGCGACGACCATATCAGCTTGAATGCTTCGGGCGCAACTTTTTATAATCTTGAAAATTTACCTCAAGAAAATAATTTTATCGATTCAAAAAATAATTTTATAATTGTTTATGAATTAATTGCCAAAATGGCGTCATTGGCTTCAACTATTGAACTTAAATTTTTAAAAAATTTATGAACAAAAATTCTCGTCCGATTATCGGAATTTTGCCTGATTTTAAAGAAGGCGCGCTTAATGGCTATTCACAAAAAGATTATTACGCGATTCGCGCTAATTATGTCGACGCCGTCAATGAAAATGGCGGTTCAGCAATTTTATTTACCTACAATTACGATGCCATCGACACTTATTTATCAATGATTGATGGCTTAATGGTAATCGGCGGATATATGGATATCAGCCCTGCCCGCTATGGCGACGATTTTGTGCATCCAACCGTTAAACTAAATTTGCCTCGCGAAAATTTTGAGCATGAAATCGTAAGCAAAGCCTTAAAAACCAATTTACCAATTTTTGGAATATGCAACGGCATGCAATTAATTAGCATATTGCATGGTGGCAAAATCATTCAACATATTCCCGATCATCCACAATTAATCGATCACGAACAAAGTCATTTTGCGGATTTTAAAGATTACGGCAAAGCTTATCACGAATTAAAAATTGACAAAAATTCACAATTTTATAACATCACCCAAGAGGAAAAATTTTCCGTAAATTCTTCGCATCATCAAGCAATTGGCAATGTGGGCATCGGTTTAAAAGTTGTTGCAACCGCGCCAGACGGCGTAATTGAAGCTTTTGAAAAAACTAATCATCAATTTTGCATCGGCGTACAATGGCATCCCGAATATCAAATTTCGTCGGCCGATAAAAAACTTTTTGTGGAGTTTGTTAATCAATCTTCTTCTTATAAAAAAATTAAAAATAATCATGGATAAAATTTCCGAAATACAAGACGAAACTTCAAACCAAAAAGGCATTCGCGTTGCCAAAATTATCGCCCAAAGCGGTCGCTGTTCTAGACGCGAAGCCGAAGCGATGATTACGGAGGGTCGCGTTCAAGTTAATGGCAAAACCATCGACCACCCCGCCCTTTTTATCACCGATGAATCGATTAAAGTTGATGGAAAATTAATCAACGAAAAACAGCCGACGCGCTTATTTTTATTTTACAAACCAGTCGCAACAATTTGCACAACCTCCGATCCAGAGCATCGCCCAACGGTTTTCAGTTTTCTTCCTAAAAATTTACCGCGCTTAATTAGCATTGGTCGACTTGATTTTAACACCGAAGGTTTATTGCTTTTAACCACCAACGGCGCGGTTGCAAGATATATTGAACTTCCTAAAAATAAATGGATTCGCAAATATCGCGCTCGCGTTTTCGGAACTCTAAATCACGAAAGACTTCGCGCGCTCTCGAAAGGCATTACAATTGACGGCATTAAATATAATTCAATCAAGGTTGAAATCGACACCGAAAAAGATTCAAATTCTTGGCTCACAATTTCATTAACCGAAGGTAAAAATCGCGAAATTCGCAAAATAATGGAGCATATCGGATTACAAGTTAATCGCCTAATTCGCGTTTCTTTTGGACCTTTCGTTCTAGGAAATATGAAGGTCGGAGAAGTCGTTGAAGTCACCAAAAAAGCTTTAAAGGCTTCGGTTCCGGAAATATCATAAATTCAATTAATTATGTTATTAGGAAAAAATTTTCTTAAAAAAAATATAAGATTTTGTTGCTAAGCTATATGATTGTAAGCTTGAAATAGGTTTCCATCACCCCATTTTTTTAATTATACCATAAAACAAAATCTTATCGCGGATAACGCCAACGGAATTAAGTTTATTTCAATCCAACGATTTTATGCGTTTGAAGCGAGAGAAAATAACCATTTTCAGCACATAAATCCAAGCTTCTTTGTAAATTTTCTTTGTTCTTTTTTTCATCATATTCATCCATCGGTTGAACATAAATCAAAATGTCATCGCGACTAGACTGCCCTACTTCGCCAACTTCAAAATAATCAGCATTATTTGCCGAAATTATAAATTTTAAGACATCAATTTTTTGAAGAATATCGGGGCGTAAAATATGATATTTGTGATTAGAAATTTTTGGTGAACAAATAATTTTAACTTGATTCGGAAGGTCTCTAAATATGGTGCCGTTAGTTTCGATCTGCACTAAAAATTTTAAGGCAATTAACTCTTTACAAAGCTTTTCGATGGGTTGACGCATCGGCTCTCCACCAGTGATAACAACAAGTTTTCTAACGATTTTTTGTTGAGAATTTTTAGAAAGTTCGACAACTTTTTGTAAAATTTCAGGCAACGAAAAATTTTCAAAACTATCGAATTCAGTGTCGCAAAAATTACATTTTAAATTACAACCGCCAAGACGAATAAATATCGCACCTTGACCGACGAATGGACCTTCGCCCTGAAGGGTTGGGAATATTTCTTGGATATCCAAAAAATCTCCCAAATGTTGCTCAATTTTTAAAATTTTATTTTTACCAAACATAATTTCTTGAAAATATTTTTCTTCTTAATTAAATAATATTTTATTTTAAAATTTCATCAATCAAAATTTTTTTTAATTATGCACAAACTCAATTATAATAAAAATTTTAAATCAAAAAAAATAATCAAAAAAATTTATGAATTTGGCAAAAAAATTATTTGTTCAAGATTGGTTTTTGCTTCGATTTTTTTAATTATTGGCTCTTTAATAACTTACTCATGCCAACAGTGTCAAAACTGCAAGCCACATAAAACAAATTCTCATTCTAGAATTTTTAATGATTTCAATGATGATTTTTTTACCGAGTTCGATGAGGTAATGCATGGCGCTTTTAAACATCATCGTAAAATGATGCACAAAACTTTTGAAGAGAATGTTGACTCTTCTAAAATATCAAAAATTCAAGCTTCTCTTCAACATTTTGAAGACGAAAAATTTCACAATTTTGAATTGCAATTTTCAGGAATTAAGCCCGAAGAAATTAATGTTTTAATTGAAAAAAATTATTTAGTTTTTAGCTCAAAAAAAGCTGAAATTGTAAGCGTTAAAAATGAAATTCAATCAACTCAATCAAGCTCAAGCGCTGATTTTTATTACGCCACAAATTTACCAGAATATGATGAGCAAATCACTCCGGAAATTGTTAAAAATAATGAAAAAATTTCCGTAAAATTGTTAAAAAAAATTATAAAAAAAGTTGAAAATTCTTCACCAAAAACAAAAAGAAAATCGCGTTTTTGATAAAATTTTTGTGATAAAAATTAACCCAAAATTTTTTATTTTTTAATGTTCAATTTCAGAATTTTCTAGCGCGTTTTAAAAAATAATGTACAATAATAAATAACTATTTATAAGTGATAAAGATTTAAAATGCTTATTCTTAATGATAGTTAGTAGTTAAAATGCCCAAATCTCAAAATTCAACCTTTGAATTACCCGAATATTTATTTAAAAAACCATCGCAAACTAGCCGTCAACAAGCTCCCGACGCCACATTTGATCCAGCGAGCGCCGTGGCTGGAAGAGAAGGTTTCGTTTCGCAAACCGCACCAAATCAACAACCGCAAAAAAAACAAATTTTTCTAGATTATAATTCAATTTATCGCTTGTGGAACCCAACTCAACTAGCGCTCACAATTGCCAAACTTAAAGAAGAAGGATTTGAGGTTTTTATCATTCAAGCCCCGGAAAATGAGAGAGCTTTTGCGAGTAAAATCGATGATGATTTAAAATTTACTGACAAGAAATTTACTGACAAGAAAACAAGTATTTTTGAACTTTCGGATGATTTTATCGAAAAAAATTTTTCTAAAAAAGATCACAAAAAAAGTGCCGAAGAACTTAGTCTGGCAAGTGATGATTCAATTATTTTAAATTATTCTCAACTTAAAGAAATTCATGACACCCTTACTCAAGAACATTGGGATGACAAGAAAAAAATAACCACTCGAAGCCATTTATCTTATAGTTTTTTAGATTACGCTGTGGAAGAATACAATCCCAAATCATATGAAGATGTTATTGAATTATCAAAAAGCAATATTCATTCAATACTTGATTTACTAAATCATGAAAAATTTGATATAAAAGATGAAAAAACGGTCGAAGCTTTATCTTTTAACTTAAATAAAATGACTGAGCCTGATTTTAATATTTTTTTTCAAGTGGATGAAAAAAAATTAGGAGATTTATTTGATATAATTCCTTCTCTAAATTTTGATCAAGAAAAAAAAGAATTACTGCAAAAACTGCAAAAAGTGATTTTAAAAAATTTATGGTTTAAGCACCCAGATTTTGCAGAAGGCATTGTTGCTCGAGCCAAAACTTTACATGAATTTGAAGGTAAAAAAACCGATGAAATCGCCATTTTAATTCATGAGAATTCGCTAGCAAAAATAGCAAATTCTGCTCATACTGTTTTAGAATCCAACCCCCATTATTCATTTGATATTTTAGAAAGATGTCCCGGAGTAAATCCTTTAGATCTTTTTAAATCTTTTCAAGTGCATGATTTTCAAGAGGTTATGATGTTTTTAGCTATTGTTGGGCAACAAAAAGAGAAAACTCCAATTGGCAAAAAAATTGAAGCTAATTTTACTCTTGGCGACAACACAGATCGAACCAAATTTATTGAATTTAGAATAGGATTTTTAGGAGATGAATTTAAAAAATCTCTTGATTTAAAAAATTTTGTTCGACTGTTTTCAAATTCAGAAATCAATCAAAATTTTGATCTAACTGAACAATTTGGTGATTCTGTTATTGATGCCTTGGAAAGAGCAACTCTTTCAGGAATATGCGACATATGTTGTCAAGAAGAATTTTTTGAACAACTCAATGAAAATCAAAAAACACGATTTTTAAGTGCTTTGCAAACTAAACTTTCTTCCGAAAAAGAATTAAAATCTCGGGATTTGGAGGCTGATGATTTATTAAGAACTCTTCAACATCATTTAAATTTGCCCGAAGCAAAAGAATTGGTCAGATCCATATTATCCTCAAACAAAACTTTAAACTTAGAATACCTTACTTCGCCTCCCCAATTTCAAGATCTCTTACTTGAAATGCATTATGCAAAAGACATCGATTTGAATAAAATTAAATTAAACAAGGAAAGTAACCTTTACGCAAAATTTGATAGTCAATTAGAAGAAGAAATAAAACACCCCAGTGGTTATTTTCTCATCAATGTTACAAGAGATACTTATCTAAAAAATTACAAATCAATTAAAGACTTTAAATCTGATACCAACTTTGGAAAAGAAATTTATTGGGATAGAAAAAAAATTTCATCACAAAAATTAACATCATCGCCTTTGCAAATTACTTTATTCGATTTGAATGAAAATTCTTATACAAAAATCGCTGAGAAAATTATATCTGGAGAATTAGATGCTAACAAAATTTTAAGCATTAATATTTTTGGAATTAGGGCTAAAAGTGAGACGCCTAATAGTCAGATGGATAGCGATAAATCTAGAATTGCTATTTTAAATCTATTATCTAAACAATTTCCAAATTTAAAACATTTAAAAGTTGATACAAAACAATTTCAAAATCCCAAGTCAATTGAAAAACTTAAAGAAGAGTTTTCTAAAAAACATATTGTCTTTGAGGGCTATAATTATGAAAAACTTACAACCACAACAACACTTACTCCAGCTTTATCGGAAAGAACTTTTAAAGCCATTGAGGCTGGTGAAAAAATTTATATTGGCAATGCAAACTCAACTAGTGCCCAAAAAAAAGATGGCGAAGTTACATTTTTAATGAGAGAAGCGGGAGAAATTATTAGCCGAAAAAGATTGTCAGAAGCGTTAAAAGTTAGAAATTTGTCGCACCGAATTAATTCAGAATTCAGCGGAATAAAAGATAATTTATTTGTTGACTCTAAAGAACCTACTGAAATTTTATCCACAGAAAATGATTCAATTGAAAAATTTTCCAAAGATGCTTTTGAAGAAAGAAAAAAACAACTTAAAACAGCCGATTCAGAAGGCAAAACTATTTGCTATTTTTCAGAAAGTTTGAAAAGTGGAAAAAAAACCGCACTTCCCTCGATTTCTCCGGATAATAAAATTATTGGGTATTATACCGAACCATCCAAAGCTAATGTTGATTTTTTTAAAGATGAAGAAAGTGGTTTTTATTTTGCTAAATCCAAAAAAAATTGTAAAATTCATTACATTATTGAAGGAAAAGAATTGGAGTCACGAACCCTAACCAATGACACAAATGACTTGCCCCCCAAAATTAAAGAAATAATTAAAGATTATGTAGGCAATGATTCAAAAAATTTCCCCTCTTCCACTTCAAATGATGGTTATGAATTGCCAAAATTTTCAACTAAAGAAAAATTTTTTGAAGATCTATTCAATCTTACAAACAAAGGCTCTTGTCGTCACCGCGTCGTCGCTTTAGCGCATAAATTTGAAAAAGAAGGTCTTAAGCTCAATGAAGATTTTAGAATCATTGGAATCAATGGAAATCATGTGCTTTTGGAAGTAAAAAAACAAGATGGCGATTGGACAACTCTCGATTTAGGGGGAGATAGGACGCGACTAGAAGAAACTTCTCAATCAAGATCATCTTCGCCATCATCATCTTTTCCACATCAATTATCAATGTCTTTACCAACATTGTCTTTACCACCATTATTGCAATCAAGCTCAGAAACGGAATCACAAAATACTAATAATTCTTGGCTCGCCTCATGTTTTTCTTGCCTTGGATTTGGAAATTTGCAAACCGATTTGTCGCCATCTTCACCGCTCGAATTAATACAACCTCAACTAACATCAACTTTAATCTTTGGTCAATCACCACTAGCAACTGCCGAAATCATCAGACCCGTAATTAACCTTGAAGAAGAAGCAAAAGGAGAGGAGCAAAAATTATTAAATTTAAAAATTATTAAAACCGCATCAACCAAAATCCATCATCTCAAAAAAATTGATGATTTAAGAAGTTTTAAAGATACTTTTGAACAATTTATAACAAAAAACGAATCTTCATCGCTTTTTTTAAAAACCGCTCGAAGCGAAGAATTAAAAAATTATTTACTAAGAATGAGCGATCCCGAACAAGATCCATTAAATTCCGCCCTAAGTTTTGGAGCTTTTTATGCTTCTTCGACGCAAGATTTAACCACAAAAAAACCAACGATCAATATTTCTCAAGATGCCAAAACCGTAACAATATCCGACAAAACTCCAATTCTTTCATTTCTAGAAAATGCTCGGGCAAAGGCTGACAAACAACATGCTTTAATCATTGATTGGGGAAAGTTTGATGCCAGCTCTAAAGTGGCTTTCAACACTATGTTTGATAAGCCAAAAGGCAAAATTGATGGCCAAGAAATTCCAGATAATGTTAAAATTATATGTATCGATAGCTCGAAACAAAAAACCACCGATTCGTCAATATTATCAAGATTTGATAGGTCTCTTGACTTAAGCGCTATCGGAAAAAATAAATTTACAGAATCAGTAATCGCCGACTCCTCAAAAATTCAAGAAATTATTGAATTTGATGGCGAAGGTTTTCTTGATTGGCAAAATAAATTATTTGGCAGAATTGTGGTTAATGGCGATAAAATTGAATGGCAAAAAAGTGAATTTGCTAAAGAATTAGAATCAAAAAAAGGGCAATCTTTGCAATTAGATTTTAAAAATTTTTCTGCTACGCAACAACAAGAAATGAAACTTTTTTTTGAGGAAGCAAAAGCTTGCGGTTCAATCGATTATCACGATTACAAAATAAAAATTCCAAGCGATTTAACCGTTAATTTTGTTAAAAAAGAATTTGAATTTTCAGAGGTTTTAAGCTCATTCAAATCTTCGCAAGAATCAGATTCAAGTAAATTGCAATTAAATATTTACCAAAATTCTCTCGGATCGAATAATCTTCCCGCAGATATTCATTTGATCAATTCGCATCTCTTTGATAAATTATTAGCACAGCCAAAAATCGCAGAAAATCAATATCGAGAAGAGCTTGGACTCATTCAAAAAACAAGCGAAGCGGACTCAAAAACTTTAAAACTTTTTTTAAGCGAAAATTTATCGGAACAACAATTTTATTGCTTACTCAATCAAGCCCAACAATACCAAGTTTCTTTGGAGCTTTATTTGGCAAAAGAAGTCAAAATGCCGGATCGCGGTTTTAAAGAATTTACACAAGAATATAAACCAATTCCAAGTTTTGAAGAAACTACAAAACCACAATATATATTTCCCACTCCGGCAACAATATCATCGGAGCCACCACAATTATTTCTTCCAACAGTTTCAATGTCCCAACCAATATTAAAATCACCACCACGAATAATAATCACCAACAATATTGAAGAATCATTAGCGGAATTTAAGCAAACACAACCAGCAAAAAAACCCCTAAATCTCGTTAATATTGAGGATGTTTTATATGGCGATTTATTTGGCAAAACTCAACATCAATTAATTTCAAGTAACGGTGGCGCTCAACATTTTAGTTTTGAAAAAATCGAAAGCGCCATTAAAACCAAGCTTGACGCGGGCGAAACCGTTATTCTCAAAGGTAAATTTTCGGATGAATTATTATCTTTGCTTCATCCGCAAATCTTGGATATGCAACAAAATTATTCTAATTTACATTTTATAATTGAGGATAAAAAGATTTCACAATCGCAATCCGAATCAACCAAACTCTCTTGGCTCGATCCAAGCCTGTACCAAATAAAATCTTTTCCAAAAACTGCCGAAAAAATTAATGCATTGGACGGGAAAGAAAATTATCCTAGCGTTGATTCAAAAATTTCCGAAAATTCTAAAGAAGAAGCTCAAGATTTTATAAAAACCCGAAAAGAGCAATTACAAAATCTTCTTGAAACAAATTCTACTTTGCAAATCTTTGGTCATAGCGGAGTTGGCAAAAGCTCATTATTGCGCGAAGTTAAAGAAAATGGTTTCAAAACCAAAGGTGATGTCGCGATTTACAATGAATTATCGAGCTTCGAGGCATGGGCGAAGGACAGCGAATCGAAAACTAAAATCTTAGTAATCGACGAATTTAATGTTGATGGCTCAACGAATTTTACAACATTTCGCGATTTAGCTAATAATCCAAATTCTTCCCAACGAATTTTCCATCAAGGAAAATTTTACGATTTAGACGCAAATCATAAAGTTGTTTTTCTCGGTAATGATAAAAATTATGGCAATCGCCACGATCAGAAATTATTTAGCGATTGCGCCGTCGCGGAGTTGCATTTAAAAGATTTTCCAGTTTCTTATATTTATGAAAACATTTTAGCAAAACCGATTTATCAAGATCTTTCGGATGATTATAAAACGAAATTATCAGAAGATGAATTTAAAAAAATTGCCATCGAAAAAATCAAAGAATATAAGGCGCATAATCAAGGCGAGCATCAACCCCAAGATGACAATTTACCCAAAGAAACAGTTCGAGAGTTACAAGAAAAAGTTTTAAAAGAAATTGTAAAAAAAACGCAACCGAGTCAATCGGAAGTAGTTCAAAACGCTAATTTTATCGCCACCGATGCGAATAATGAAAGCATCGCTGAATTACAATCGGCAATTCAAATTAGACAATTGCAAAAAAGCGACCAACTTCCATCGCAATTTTTAGGAACTTGCGGAGTAATTTTTGAAGGCGATTCTGGCGTTGGCAAAAGCGTTATGATCGAAGCGGTGCTTGAAAATCGCGGAATTAAAAAAACTGATTCGTTGGAAAATTTGGCACAACAAATTGAAAGAGAAAGAAAAATAAAATCAGAAATTACGCCAGAAACAACGCCTCATTATTACTACAAAATTCCCGCCAGCTTGCCAATTGAAGAAATTGAAAAAAATTTAATCAAGGCGTTTGAATTAGGCGCCATCGTAGTTTTTGACGAGATGAACGCTCGCATCAAAGAAGGCGGACTTGAAAAAACCATCAATGCATTATTAACGGGTCAACATCCAACCAATCCACAAATCAAACCCGAATCGGGATTTATGCTTATCGCTAGCGTTAACAAGGCAACTAACTCTGGAAGATCTAATTTTAGCTCTGCAATTGAGCATCGTTGCAATATGATTTTCGCTAAGCCTTTAAGCGCATATCAAAAAGAAGATTTTGAAAAAATTATTGGAAATTGGTTGGAGAATGATAAAAGCGGATTAGGCTTAAAATCAGATGAATCAAAGATCGAAAAAGTTGCCGAATCGTTTAAAGAATTGATTGATAAAAATCCAAACGCATATAATTTACGCGATTTAAAAAAAACATTGCCAGAAATTTTGAAAAAATTAGAAGCTGAAAAATCAGCTGTTCGTCACTAATATTTTAACGATAAAAATCACAAACCCAAAGCAATTAAAGTTTTAACATAATCATTTTGTGATTTTGAAAAAATGCCGTCTTTGTCTTGATAATCAACGATTGCACCATCTTTCAAAACCGCCACAAAATCACTCATTTTGGCAATCACTTCTAAATCATGCGAAATAAAAATATAAGAAATTTTTTGTTGTTTTTGGATTGAAATTAATAAATTCAAAATGTCATTTTGCGTTGCAAAATCAAGCGCCGAAGTTGGTTCATCTAAAATTAAAATTTCGGGATTTAAAATTAAACTACGCGCCAAAGCTACTCTCTGCCTTTGTCCGCCCGAAAGTTGATGTGGAAAATTATTATATAAAATTTCATCAAGCTTCATTTTTTGCATAATTTCTCGAACTTCATTTTCAAAATTTTTAGAAGTAATTTTATGAATTATCAAACCTTCGGCGATAATTTCGCAAACCTTCATGCGCGGGTTCAAACTCGAATATGGATCTTGAAAAATAATTTGGATTTTGCGACGCAATTCTTGGCTATTTTTTTGCCAATTTTTATCGCCAAATAAATTTATTTCTCCATCAAATTTTATTAAATTAACCAAAGCTTTAGCGAGAGTTGATTTTCCCGAACCGCTCTCGCCAATTATTCCTAAATTTTGATTTGCGTTTAAGGAAAAATTTAAATTTTTATTAGCATAAAATTCTTTATGTTTCACTGTTAAATTTTTAACTTCTAAAATTTTTTCATAGCTCTTGGAATCATGTTTTTCAATATCTGTCTCGGTTTCTAAATTATTATTTTTTTGACCAATTTCAATAATTTCATCGGCTAATTTCGCCACCGCTTTGCGATTATGACTTATCAATAAAATGGCAATATTTAAATTTTTTGATAAATTTTTTAACAATTTTAGAATTTCATTTTGGACAATTGCATCAAGAGCCGTGGTCGGTTCATCGGCAATAATAATTTGCGGATTATTGGCAATCGCAATGGCAATCATCACGCGTTGTTTTTGCCCACCCGAAAGTTGATGAGGATAACTATTTAGCCTAGGAATCAAAGCCTCGAGCTCAACTTTGCGCATCAATTCATGCAAGCGATTTTTCAAATCATTTTTCGAAATTTTGGGATTGTGAATTGTGATCGCCTCCTCAATTTGTTTGCCAATTTTATGAAGCGGATTAAGCGCGGTATTTGGATCTTGAAATATAAAACCAATTTTTTTTCCACGAATTTTTTGCAAAGATTTTTCGTTAAGTTGCAATAAATTTTGATTTTCAAATAAAATTTCTCCAGCAATTTTGGCGCCGTTTAGTAATCTTAAAATAGTGAGCGCGATGATTGATTTTCCTGATCCGCTTTGCCCAACCAATGCACAAATTTTAGCAGGTTTAATTTCGCAACAAAAATTTTTAACCACTAAATTTTCTTGTTGGTTGCGATTTACAAAACTAATATTGAGATTGTTAATTTTTAGAAGCATTTTTTATAAAATTTTTTTATAATTCTTGTTCTTTTTATAAAAAAATCAAATTAGTTTTATTATTTATGTCTAAAAAATTTATTATGTGGTTTCGCCAAGATTTGCGAATTAGCGACAATCCCGCTTTGCTCTCGGCGATTGAAAATGGCATCGTCATGCCGATTTATATTTTTGAAGAACAAGTTGGTGAAAATAGAAAAATTGGCTCGGCGAGCAAATGGTGGCTTCATCACAGCTTGGATTCTTTAAATAAATCTCTCGACAATAAATTAAATTTTTATTGCGGAGAATCCAAAGAAATTTTAGAAAATTTGGTTGAAAAATTTGAAATTGCTGGAATTTTTTGGAATCGTTGCTACGAACCTCTGCGAATCGAAAAAGATCGTGAAATAAAATCATTTTTTAAGCAAAAAAATATTATTGTGCAAAGTTTTAACGCTTCGCTTTTGTGGGAACCGCATGAAGTTTTGAAAAGCGATCAAACTCCTTATAAAGTCTTTACGCCTTACTACCGCAAAGGTTGCTTGCAAAAAACCGCACCACGTAAACCATTGCCCAAAGCCGAAAATTTTAAAATTTTTTATGACGAAAATAACAAAATTAAATTAAAAAATTTGCCACTTTTGCCGACAATAAAATGGGATCAAGAGATGAAAAATTATTGGCAAATTGGCGAAGATTTTGCTTACAAAAAAATGCAAAATTTTGTCAA
>CAIOKL010000099.1 GCA_903858915.1 uncultured Alphaproteobacteria bacterium
AAACTAAAAATTTTTTTAACATTAAAAACAGGGAGCCCGGCTCTTCTTTTTGATTGCAGGCCTTATTGAATTTTTCCTGACTCCGTGAGGAGGAAAGTTTGAGAACACTGGAAACGGTGTCCCATTGGAAACAAGACCTCGTAGGGGGAAAATGTTTAAAAAATTACCGCCACAAAATAAAATTATTAATAAAATTGCGAATAAAAAAGCTGGAATTGCGTGTAAAAAAATTATAATTGTGCTGGTGTAAATATCGAATTTTGAACCATCTTTTAAAGCTTTTTTAATGCCAAGTGGAATCGAAATTAAGTAGGTTAATAAAACCGTCCAAAGCCCCAATGAAATTGAGACGGGAAGCTTTTCAATTATTAAATCAACAATTTTTTTATCTTGATAAAAACTTTCGCCAAAATCAAAAACTAAAAATTTTTTTAACATTAAAAAAAATCTTTGATGAATTGGTAAATCAAAGCCGTAATTTTTTTCAATTTGTTTGATTAATTCTGGATCAACGCCTTGCGAGCCTTGATATTTAAAGTTTGTAGAATCTTGAGAAATATTTTTTATATCAAAATTATTTATTTTTGATTCGGAAATTTCTCCAGAAATTTTATTGTGATTTATTTGCGACAAAAACCTTTCAACTGGACCTCCCGGAGCGGTTTGTATAATTAAAAAATTTAATAATAAAATTACCAATAAAGTTGGAAAAATTAATAAAAATCTTTTGAAAAAATAGCGATAAATCATTAAAAAATTAAAATATTTTATGACCAATCTGGGTCGGTTGCGCCTTCATTTGGAGGTGTTTGAATCTCATGTTCATAACCGGTTATAATATCAATTACAAATATTCTGGGAATCGATTCTAAGCCATATGGAGTGCGTTTTTTTGAATAAATTAAATATCTTCCGCTTGGCGACCAGCGCGCCCCCTCAACCAAATAAGCGCTGGTTAATAATTTTTCGGCATTGCCATTTATATTCATGACGCCCACAAAAAATTTACCACTTTTTTGTTTTATAAAAGCAATCGATCTGCCGTCTGGAGACCACATTGGCTTGGAATAAGAGCCTTCGCCATTGCTTATTTTGTTTAAAGATAAAGTGTCGATATTCATCACATAAAGTTGTTGAGAGCCTTCGCGATCCGAAACAAAAACAAAAGAATTTCCATCGGGAGAATATGAGGCTGTAGTATCAATTGCGGGCGATTTAGTTAATTTTTTGGCAAAATTTTGAGAAATATTGAGTTCGTGAATATCGCTATTGCCGTCTTCGATTGCGGTTAATAAAATTCGGTCGGGAGTTTTTGGGTTAACATTTGGAGCTAAAGTAGTGCCTTTGAAGCCTCCAATTTTCTGGCTTCGCAAGGTTTTGGTGTTTAATGAAAAAATTTGTGGTCGTCCTTGAAAATATCTTAAATAATAAAGTTCATCGCGTCGCTTTGAAAAAATTGGTGTTAAAACCATTTCCGAACCATCGGTTAAATTTCTATAATTTTCACCATCAAAATCAATCATCGAAATTTTTTTAATTCTTCTGCGATAAGTGCCGGTTTCTGAAATATAAACTATTTGAGAATTGAAGTGTCCCAAGGTTTCGCCGGTTATTGATTTATAAATTTCGTCGGAAAGTAAATTGGCGGTTTTGCCATAATTTTCGGGAGCCGAAGAATAAAATTTACCAAAAGTTTGTTTGCGATCAAGAATGTCCCACATTCTAATTCTTATTTCGAGATTGCCAATTATGTCATAATTAAATTGCGCGGTAACTAGAGCTTCAATGCCAGCGCTATAATATTTATCAAAATCGGGAACTAAATTTATATCAACTGAATTGATAATTTGAGAAAGGTTTTGATCGAGACTTTCTGAATTATTATTTTGAGAATTTTCATCCAAAACATTGGTTGAATTTGATAATTTTTGTTGCAGAATTTGATTTTGATTAATTTGATTTTGACTTACAACTTCAACGAGATTGGTGGATTTTAAATTAAAAACTATTTTTTGCAAAATCTGTTTTGCTTCATTATTTATAGAAAAATTATTCGACTCAAATCCAATAAATAAAATTTTGGTTTTTGATAAATTATCATCTTTAATTGTGATATTTAAAATGGCATCAGCCCTTGATGAATATAGAGAAAAAGCGATTATTAAAAAAAGTGATTTTAAAATTTTCATTTAATCAAAAAATATAAATTAGAATTTTTCGATAATAATATTATCGTTGGTATAAACACATAATTTGGCGGCGATTTTCATGGAGCGCGCACAAATTTCTTCGGCGCTTAAATCAAAATCAACCAATGCTCGCGCTGCCGATAAAGCATAATTTCCGCCCGAACCGATGCCGATTATGCCATCTTCCGGCTCAAGAACATCGCCATTTCCAGTCAAAACTAAAGAAATATTTTTATCAACAACAATCATCATAGCTTCAAGGCGACGCAAATATTTATCCGTTCTCCAATCCTTAGCTAATTCAACACAAGCGCGCATCAATTGAGTGGGATATTGTTCGAGTTTATTTTCTAGTCTTTCAAAAAGCGTGAAGGCATCGGCGGTTGCGCCAGCAAATCCTCCAATGATTGAGCCATCGCCCAAATAACGAATTTTTTTAGCATTTGATTTTAATACAGTTGAGCCCAAAGAAACTTGACCATCGCCAGCTATCGCCACTTGATTATTTTTGCGAACGGATAAAATTGTCGTTCCGTAAATTGTTGAAGAGTCCTTATGATTAAGCATTTTATTTTTTTATTTGTTTTGTTTAAAAAATAATATTATAAAAATGTTGCATTTAATTCTTTTTTACAAGAAAAATAATTAATTAACAAAATATTTGCACAAAATTATCAATGTTTTCAAATAATAAAAAGAATTTTTTAGTAATTTTTTTTCTTGGAATAAGTTCGGGAATACCAATTACGCTAATATTGTCAACGCTTAAGGCTTTGTTGGTCGATAAAGGTTTTGATATTAAAGTTATTGGTTTTTTATCGCTAGTAAGCTTGCCTTATTCCTTAAAAATATTCGTCGCTCCGATTGTTGATTCTATGGCAATACCATATCTCACAAAAAAATTCGGAAACCGTCGCTCTTGGATTTTTTTTACACAAATTTTATTAACAATATCAATTTTTTTATTGGGAATTTTTGGAGAAATTGCTTCTTTAAAATGGATAGCAATTTTGTCATTTTTAATAGCTTGCATTTCCGCCACTCAAGATATTGTAATCGATGGATATAGAATAGAATTAATAAAAAAAGAAGAGCAGGCTTTTGCGTCGGGATTTTATATTTATGGTTATAGAATTGGCATGTTAATTTCCGGCTCTCTTGCGCTCGCATTATCCGATAAAATTAGATGGGATATTGTATATTTTTTGATGTCGGGATTCATGTTATTGTGCGTTGTGGCAACTTTTTTTGCTAAAGAAAGTCGAATAAATTGGCATCCGCGCAAATATCATTTTAGAATTTGGTTTGTAAAATTTATTATCCGTCCACTAAAGAATTTTTCTGAAAGAAAAAATTGGGTCGCAATTTTAATTTTTATAGTTTTGTTTAAACTTGCCGATGCTTTTGTTGGAAATTTAACTTTGCCATTTTTGTTGGAATCGGGATACACCAAAATGGAATTGGCAACGATATTAAAAACTTTTGGATTGTTCGCGACCCTTTTCGGAGTTTATTGCGGTGGAATTTTTTCTAAAAAAATTGGGATTTATAAATCATTGTGGTTGGCGACAATTCTTCAGGCACTTTCAAACTTTGCTTTTGTTTATTTGGCGATGAATGAAAAAAATCTAAATTCTCTTTATTTTGTTGTTTTTATAGAAAATTTCTGTGGCGGAATTGGTGATGCAATTTTTGTGGGATATTTGAGCAGTATTTGTAATTTAAAATTCAGCTCAACACAATATGCATTATTTTCTTCGATATCATCAATTTCTAGGAGCGCATTGTCTTCGACATCGGGATTTTACGCAAGTTATTTTGGTTGGATTAATTTTTTTATTTTTTCAGCATTATTAGCAATTCCAGCGATTGCATTGTTAATTATTTTAAATAAAAATAGTTATAACAAATTTAGAAAAAACAATAACGAAAATGCGTTTTACAACGGTTAAGACCAAAAAACATAAATTAGTTAAAAAAGAAGTTTCGATGGCGCGTTTTATTCCATATAAATGCCACTGGAACTCTAGCACTATAATGACCCACGATGAAAAATTAATTAGAGTAATTAAAGTTAAAGGATTTTCATTTGAAACTGCCGATGATGCAGATATCGATATTAGAAAAAGAACGCGCAACAATCTTTTAAAAAGTATGTCTTCGGGAAATTTTTCACTTTATTTCCATACGATAAGGCGCAAGGAAAAAGGCTTTCCAGATGGTTCAATGCCCGAAGGATTTAGTAAGGATTTGAACGAAGCTTGGAAACAAAGACATTCCGATTCGGAATGTTATGTTAACGAACATTATTTCACGCTTATTCGGGGCTTGAATAAAGGTGGTATTTCTGGAATTCAGAATATGATAACAAAAATTCAGCACCAAGCCGATAAATCTTCTTGGGAAAATTTTATGAATGATGCGTACGAAGAACTTGAGGAGGCAACTGAAAGAGTATTGAATGGTTTTTCAAGTTATGGCGCAGAATTACTCGATATTGCAGAATCAGAAAATGGTTTTTTTTCAGAAGTTTTAGAATTTTTGGCGCGCCTTGTAAATTGCGGGAATTCTCAGCCATTTATGTTGCCATTGGGTGATATAGCGCATTATCTTCCGTTAAATAGATTATATTTTGGGAACAAAACGATTGAGATACATTCGAATAACGAAATTAAATATGCCGGAGTTGTTTCGATTAAAGAATATAGGCCGTCTACGCATTCGGGAATTATTGACGGCTTTATGCAAATGCCTTTTGAATTGATTGTAAGTCAATCATTTTCGTTTGTTGACAGAGCGATTGCAATTAGTTCGATGCAATTACAACAAAGAAGATTAACACAATCAGAAGATGTAGCGACTTCGCAAATTGGCGCTATCGATGAAGCTCTTGATTCGGCAATGAGTGGTGAATTTGCGTTTGGATTGCATCATTTAACAATTCTTTGCATTCAAGACACTTTGAAAAAAGTCGAGACCGCTTTATCGCTTGCGGTTGTTCAATTATCTAATTCTGGAATTAATGGCGTGAGAGAAAGAATTAATCTTGAGCCGGCTTATTGGGCGCAACTTCCCGGAAATAATGATTATATGGCGAGAAGGTCGACGGTCAATACTTTAAACATCGCATCTTTTGCATCTTTTCATAATTATCCAACCGGAAAAAGAGACGGTAATCATTGGGGCAATGCTCTTACGGTTTTGAATACATCTTCGGGAACGCCATATTTTTTCAACTTTCATATAAGAGATGTTGGCCATACCATGATAGTCGGTCCAACTGGTGCGGGTAAAACTGTTTTGTTAAATTTTTTATGCGCGCAAGCTCAAAAATTTCGACCAAAATTATTTTTCTTTGATAAAGACCGTGGCGCTGAAATATTTGTTAGATCAATCGGTGGAGTTTATATAATTCCAAGCGCTTCGAAGGTTTCTGGATTTAATCCATTTCAACTTGAAGACACTCTTGAAAATAGAACTTTTTTAGTTGAATTTTTAAAGGCCTTAATATCAACGGATAGTAAGTCTATTCCAGCACATGAAGTTGACAGAATAAACGAAGCTGTCGCGGGTAATTTTAAAATTCCCAAAGACAAAAGAAGATTAAGAAATTTGGCGCCTTTTATGGGATTGCTTGGTCCCGGTACAATTGCGGGAAGGCTTGCCAAATGGCATTCTAATGGTTCTCACGCCAAATTATTTGATAATGAATTAGACTTAATAGATTTTAACGCTTCAAGAACTTTTGGCATAGAGATGGCGCATATTTTACAAGATAAAGAAGCTATTGGACCAGTTTTACTTTATTTATTTCATAGAATACAAAATTCTATTAGCGGAGAGCCAACGATGATAGTGCTTGACGAGGCTTGGGCATTGATAGATAATCCAGTTTTTGCGCCAAAAATTAAAGATTGGCTAAAAGTTTTGAGAAAATTAAATGCCATGGTTGTGTTCGCGACGCAATCGGTTGAAGATGCTACAAAAAGTGATATTTCCGATACTCTTGTTCAACAAACTTCTACGCAAATATTTTTACCAAACCTCAAAGCTACTTCAGTTTATAGATCGGTTTTTAGATTGTCCGAGAGAGAATTTAATATCGTTAGAACCACAGATCCATCTTCAAGATTTTTCTTGGTAAAACAAGATAATGACGGCGTTGTTGCCAAAATAGATTTAAGCGGAATGGAGCAGTTCATAAATGTTCTCTCTGGAAGAATTGAAACCGTGGCACTTCTAGATGAGATAATGAATGAAGTTGGCGAAGATCCAGAAAATTGGCTTCCTATTTTTAATGAAAAACTAAACAATACTGATTCTCAATAGTGATAAAAAACTCTTTCATCTACATTTCGAAAATTAGCCTAGTTGTAATCTTTTTAACATTATCATTTTTTCAAAAAGAACTTTATGGAGCAAGAGAAACTGGATTAGAGAGGGTAAGGGAGTGTAAGAATAAAACGGTTGACAATGTAGAAGTTGATTATGTTGATGATTTTGATCCACCCATAAGCGAAGGAAGAATAAGTAAAGAAATGGATTACAATCCGTCAAATCCATATTGTATAGCCAATTTTTTAATTTTGTATGCTTCAATAAAGGGAGCTATTGCTGGAGTTAATTTAATTTGTGGCTCGGGGAGTCCATATCCAAGAGTCGCGCCGTCTTTAACTCAAGATATGTATGAATTGACTAAGGCGGGTTATACAGCTTCAATTAGTAAGCCGGGAGCGCTTTGTCCACGAGCTTTTGGGGCGGGACTCGCAACTATCACCGGTGTATTAGGAGTAAGTATCCTGTCTATTTATGCGACTGCGGAAGATCATTATAAATCCGTTAAGGTTTGTGGATCAGATTGGAAAACTGGAGATCCTATACAATATAAAATGGTTAGTGGACATAATGGTTCCTACGCGAAAAGAGTTTTGGACTGTAAGAACGATGCAGAGAAATGCGGAAAAATATCCGCAATTGATACTGCAATCAATAGAGAGGATGATGAGGCTAAGATGTATCGTGAATGGTTCTTTGGTGGAAAAGAGTTTGAAGATGCGCCCAACGAAGGAGATTCTTGTCAAGATCCGACAAGAGAAGGGAAGCCTCAGAGATATTATCACAGAGGTCTTAGTGCAAATTTTATGTGTGAAAAATATAATCCAGCTTTTCTAACAGATGACAAGAAAGAGATATATACAAAAGCTTATAAATGTTGCTTAAATAGAAGTCAAAATTATATTTGCCTTGAAAAAGGTCAAATTGGAGGAATAGCGGGGGGGCATGTATTTTGTAAAGGCGACAGCAAATGTACATTTAAAAATAATTTAGCGGTAGTTTTCGAAACTTACAGAAGAGATCATGGAAGATTGATTTGTGCGCAAAGTTATAGTCTTTGTCCATACAACTTTGCCGTTGGAGGTGGAACCATATATGCAGATTATTTCCAAGATGTTGATAAAGATAAGAAAATGATTACTCCAGATTTAATTAGTAAAGCGACCACAGATACCAAGGCTTGTCGCGGTGCCGAGTCTAGGGAGGATGATTGTAAATTTAATGGGAAACTTGGAAACC
Source organism: uncultured Alphaproteobacteria bacterium (assembly GCA_903858915.1). Taxonomy (GTDB): domain Bacteria; phylum Pseudomonadota; class Alphaproteobacteria; order Rickettsiales; family UBA1997; genus CAILUF01. Next base: position 7,764 of record CAIOKL010000099.1, read on the forward strand.
TAAAAAATTATTGTCAATATTTTGCTCATTGCTCTTCAGCAAGCAATAAAACTTATGTTTCGAATTTTGAGATTCTTAACCCATATTATTCTAAAGCTTGCATTGATTTTGTTGGAGACTCGCAAAACGGAGTTCAAAAAGTTATTGATTCCAAAACCGGAGTTTCCTACAACGGAGGTTTATTATTTGGTAATCAAACAAATTTTTCTGCGCCAATTGTTCAATGTTTTAAAGAAACCATGGGTAATATTTTTACAAATAGAGCGGGACACAGTAAGTGCTTGGACGGAAGCTTTGGTAATTCCAATAATGAATGTAAAGATTCAGATGGACAGGATACATACCTAACAATTGATACTTTCGTTTATAAAAAAGGCAATAA
>CAIOKL010000100.1 GCA_903858915.1 uncultured Alphaproteobacteria bacterium
AGGCTCCATACCAACAAATTGAACCAACAAAACTTGAAATCGAAGTAAGTAAAAATCGACGATAATTTTCAACTAAAAATAATTTTTTGACATCGCTAAATAATCTTTTTTGATAAGATTTTAAAATTATAAAAAAAATATTTTGGAAGAATATTGTGTAAAGTAAAACTAGGGTTGAAGCTCTGATAGAGTTGAATCCATCGCTGATTAAATAATTGCTGGCGAATTGAATATTATAAGAAGTTATGCCAAAACAAAAGCCACATAAAATACCATATAAACTGGCGATATTTTTTAAAGATTTGATGAAATCTTTAAAATTTTTAAAATCGAGTTTTGCCAATAAAATTATGCCTATAAAAGCCAAAAAAATTGCTAAAATTTCCTTGAAATTGAAGTGAAAATTATAAAGTAAAAATCCTAAAATTAAGGCTTGAATTATTTCGGTTTTGGAAAAAGCGACCCCCACTGAAAAATTTTTAGTTTGAATGGTTTTTATTAAAAAAATATTACCCAATATTTGAAATATAGCATTGATTAAAATGTAGTGAAAAAATTCATAATCGTAATAATTAAAAGTCGATGCAACCGCGATTATAGCGAAAGGGAAGGGTAATATGAAACGCGACCAAGAAGTGGTAAAAACATCTAAATTTTTGTGTAATTTTTTTTGTTCAAGATTGCGAATTATTTGAAAAATAATTGCCGAAATTGTTAAAAAAATCCAAGACATTTTGGTTGTTAAATGATTAAAAATTTAAAATATAATCATGAAAAATTTTACGAAAGCAATTATATTTTGCGAAAATCTTTGATGTTTTTAAGAAGTTATAATTTACGAAGAGGTTTGTTATAATTATTCTAGCAATTTAGAATTTCTGTAAGTATCTTTCCAATCTAATCATTTTAGGTTCGCGCAATTATGGATTGATGCTAGTCAAAATGCTCTTTAACATCCAAAATGTAAGCTATGTCAGCACATCAAACGCATCTATCTCATCCCAAATATCGTCCAGATATTGATGGCTTAAGGGCCATCGCTGTTCTTGCTGTTGTTATATTTCACGCATTTCCAAAAACTATTAAGGGTGGCTTTATTGGCGTAGATATTTTTTTTGTAATTTCTGGATATTTAATTTCTACGATTATTTTTGAAAATCTAGATAAGGGTACATTCAGTTTTTTTGAATTCTACGCTCGGCGCATCAAGCGTATCTTTCCAGCGCTTATTCTCGTCCTAGTTTCTTGTTTTATTTTTGGCTGGCTAAGTTTATTTCCTGATGAATTGCAACAGCTAGCTAAGCATATTGCCTCAGGCGCTGGCTTTGTATCTAATTTTGTTTTTTGGGATGAGGCTGGTTACTTTGATAAAAGCGCAGATACTAAACCATTGCTACATTTGTGGAGCCTTGGCATAGAAGAGCAGTTTTATATTTTTTGGCCATTTTTATTGTGGCTTGCTTGGAAGCAAAAGTTTAATCTTTTAGCTATCACTATTTTTCTAGCGCTCACTTCATTTATCCTTAATCTTAAAGGTGTTAAGCACGATGCCTCGGCTACTTTTTATTCTCCGCAAACGCGTTTTTGGGAGTTATTAAGTGGGAGTTTGTTGGCTTGGCTTACATTGTACAAAAAAAACTTATTTGCTGATATTAAGGGAAAAATTGACTCTGTTCTTTCGCGTATTTTTTATAACAAAAAGCAAGAATTTGTCCCCGAGATTCTGGCTAATATTCTCTCTTTCATTGGCTTATTTTTGTTGTCATATGGATTTTGGCGAATGAATAAAGATTTAAACTTTCCGGGAAAGTGGGCATTAGTTCCCGTCATTGGCACATCAATGCTTATAATTGCTGGCTCTAAAAGTTGGGTTAATCGTTTAATCTTATCTAATAAATTTATTGTCTGGTTCGGCTTAATCAGCTTTCCGCTTTATTTATGGCACTGGCCTTTGCTATCTTTTGCTAGAATAATTAACGATAAATTCCCCAGTTATATCTTGCGCATAATTGCCATTCTAGCCTCTGTTTTACTTGCGTGGCTTACTTATAAGTTTGTTGAATGTCCAATCCGTTTTGGAAAGCATGGCAAAACTAAAGTTGCCATACTTTGTGTTGGTGTTTTTATTATTGGAGTTTCTGGTTTGATTATTAATAAAACTGATTTTTCTAAATCGTATAAATATGAAAATTTAGTAATTAAAAGGAAAGGCTTTGAACACGGATCCGGTTATTCCTTGGCTTGGTATAGAGGCAAAGAAGATTGGTTATTTCTAGGAAATGCCTATGAGAATGGTGTAGCTAAACTTAAACTGGCAATTGTTCCTTCGGAAAGTGAAATAACGGCCAACGCTGAAATATTTTCAAAAATTGCAGAAACTGGCGCGCAATACAATATAAAAGTAGCTTTGATTTTAGGGCCAGATAAATCTAGTATATACCCAGAATATTTGCCAGATAAGTTCGTGCCATCATCTAAAAAATATGTGAGTTTCTTTTTAGATAAACTTAAAAATATACCAAATCTCACTGTTTATAACCCAACGAACGATCTTCTTCGTTTAAAAAAAACTGAGGGAATTTTGTATCATATGACTGATACGCATTGGAATAATAAAGGTGCTTTTTTAGCATATTTAGGTTTTTCTAATCTTCTTGCGCTCCCCGTTCCGCAAGTTAAATTTCAGCAAGGCTTAACTCACTCGGGTGATCTTATCGAAATCTCTAAATTAGATAATTTCCCACTTCACCCCGAAGATAATTGGGATGTTATTTGGAAAAATAAGCCAGTTTTTACTATAAAAGAAATTCCCGATGAGCAAAAAACATCAGCTGATGCACCTTATGTTTCAATCAATCAGAAACCACTTTCCGATAAGTATGTTTGGGTTGTCGGCGACTCATTTACTACTGGCTTAAAGCAATATTTTAATGCTACCTTTAAAGAGGTTCGTTTCATCGGACATTGGGACAAAAAACTTAAAGACTTACCCGAATATTTGACGAAAGCTGATAGGAAGCCAGATATGATAATTGTTGTTAAAGTAGAGCGCTCTTTTTAGTTTATTTAAGCCAAATTTCAAACCTCCGCAATTGCAAAAATTACTAATTAAAATTTGCAATTTTTTGCGTCCGAATTAAGCTTTTTTTTGAAGCATCGTTTAGGAAAATTCAAACTAATTTTTAATAGTCTAATTTATAAAACTTTTTACATGGATAAACTTAGAAAATTAACCGCAGAGATAATTAAATTTCGAGAAGAGCGAGATTGGCAAAAGTTTCACAACCCCAAGGATGTCGCGCTTTCTCTCGTTCTCGAGGCAACCGAATTATTGGAGCATTTTCAGTGGAAAAATAACGATGAAATATCAAATTATGCTGAAAAATCTTCCCATGAAATTGGCGAAGAGCTGGCTGATATTTTTTATTGGGTTTTGCTTATGAGTCACGATCTTAAAATTGATATAATTTCGGCTTTAGAAAATAAATTAGAAAAAAATAAAATTAAATATCCAATAAATTTGTCGAAAGGAAATAGCGTAAAATATAACAAATTTTAAGAATTTTGATAGTATATAAAACAAACAAAACGGGTTTTTTGTCGGATGCTTCAAATGGCATTGAGGATATAATAAGGCTAAATGTTAAAGAAAAACTTAACATCGATATCAAGCCCGGAAGTGGCGAATATGAATCGTGGAAGAACTCTTTAGGCAATGCTATGTACCACATTGTAAACACTAATAAAATTCCCGAAGATTCTACAATCGCGGTCGAATATGGAATTCCCAGAACAAAAAATAGAATCGATTTTATTATTAGCGGTTTAGACGAAAATTATAAAGAAAAAATTATTATTATCGAGCTAAAACAATGGAGCGAAATTAAATTAACCGATAAAGATGCCATGGTTGAAACTCGCTTTAGGCAAGGTTTAAGCGAAGAATTGCATCCATCCTATCAAGCTTGGTCTTATTCGACATTGTTGAAAGGATTTAACGCGGAAATTTACGAAAATATGATCGATGTTCAGCCTTGCGCTTATTTACATAATCAAGTCGATCAAGATATTGTGAATAATGATTTTTATAAAAATTATTTAGAGAAAGCGCCGGCTTTTTGCAAAGGCGACAAATTAAAATTACAAGAATTTATTGCAAATCACATAAAATATGGCGATAAAAAAGATATACTTTATCGCGTAGAAAATGGAGAAATTAGACCATCAAAAACTTATCAAGTATCTTATGAAAAACCACCACTGGTCGCCGTTTG
>CAIOKL010000101.1 GCA_903858915.1 uncultured Alphaproteobacteria bacterium
AAAATTAATATAATTAGAACTATTATAAAGCCTAGAAATAAGCCAGTTCGGAAGGTTAAAAATATAAATTCAGAAAAGTTTTTAGATTTTTTGTAACTATGAAAAAAAACAGCCAATGGCAAATTGAGCGAAGAAATAATTTTTGTAAAAATTCCAATAATTGATACTAAATAAAATTTAAAATTATTTTTATTTTCTGAAAGATTGAAGAATAATATGCCTAATACAAAAAGCATTACAACCACATATTCTAAGTTTTGATAGATAAAAAAAGAAAGACAAAATGTTAAAGAAATCCATATTAAATAAAATCTTTTTTTCTCAATTATCTCAATTTTGTTGTTATTGAGTTTTGTATAAATTTTTAATGAAATTTTCATGGTAATTAATTCAAAAATTAACATGAAAATATTGATATAAAATCTATATTCAGGTTCATTTTCTATTTTTATCAAAGCAAAAGGAAAGATATTTAATAAAGCGAAAAATGGAGGGTATTCATAAAAAAAATCTTTATAGGGAACTAAAGATTGATTGATGATTTTTATATAATTTTCATAAAAAATATGACATATTGTGGATTTATTACTAAAAATAATTACAATTTTCGCAATAAAAATGGCAATGAAATTGCTTGTTAAATAATTAATTTTTTGATTATAGTTTTTTTGATCTAGCGATTCCATTTTTTGTGGCCTTGAGAATTAATTTTCGAAGCTTGTCATCTTTTAAAAGGGTTTCTAAAGATGCTTCGGTTACGCCTTTTTTACTGGCAACACTCTCTATCATTTTGGAAAAATCAAAAACGCTCTCGGAGCTTAGTAAGCTTGATCCGAGAAATAATTTTTTAGTTAGAGATTTAGCGTTTTTTTCAGGAATTTTGTAAGAAATTGCGATGTCAAAAAAAATTTTTTGCATTAAAAAAATATAGGCTGGACCGCACCCGTAAAGAGCGGTTAAAACATGAAATAATTTTTCATCTTCAACTTCAAAAGCACTGCCGAATTTTGCAAAAATATCAACAATTATTTTATTATTTTCGGCGGAAAGGTTTTTATGAATATATGGAATTATGCCTTGATTTACCTCGATTCCAAGATTGGGCATCGACCGGACAATTTGTTTTTTTGAGCCAAAAATTTTACTAAAAAAATTTAAATTTTTGCCGGCCAAAATTGAAATAAAAATAGTATCTTTGTGAAAAATTTTTGTTCTCGCGAATTCTTCAAGAATTTCTTTAGCCTCTTGTGGTTTAATGCAAATAAAAACTATATCGGCAATATAATTTTGCGGAATTTTTGTTATATTGTTGATGTAGTTTATGTTGTTGATTTTATTGGATTCCGAAGGCTTTAAAACTAAAAAATTACATGAAGAAAAGTCTTGATTTTCAAGGAGATTTTTAGCGATAATTCCGCCCATTTTTCCGCATCCAAGAAAAAAAATATTTTTGTTCATAATTTTTTAATTATGCTTTGCGATCAGCAATGGCTTGCTTAATTTGACCAATTGCTTTAGCGGGATTTAGACCTTTCGGACAAGCTTGCGCGCAATTCATGATTGTGTGGCAACGATAAAGTTTGAATGGATCTTCAAGTTCATCAAGCCTTTCTGCTGTAGCTTCATCGCGTGAATCGGCAATCCATCTTTGCGCTTGCAATAAAATTGCGGGACCAAGATATTTTTCGCTATTCCACCAATAACTTGGGCAAGAAGTTGAGCAACAAGCGCACAAAATGCATTCATAAAGACCATCGAGTTTTTCGCGTTCTTGCGGAGATTGTTCTCGTTCTTTTTGAGGATTGCTTGGCTCTGAAGATTGTAACCAAGGTTTAATCGATTTATATTGAGCGTAAAAATGCGTTAAATCTGGTACCAAATCTTTGATTACGGGCATGTGTGGCAAAGGATAAATTTTGACAACATTTGATTTGCAATCAGAAATTGATTTGGTGCAGGCGAGGGTGTTGCTTCCGTCGATATTCATGGCGCAAGAACCGCAAATTCCTTCGCGACAAGAACGGCGAAATGATAAAGATGAATCTTGTTCGGATTTCATTTTTATCAATGCGTCGAGAATCATTGGACCGCATTTGTCGGTATCAATTTCAAAGCGATCGACATGCGGATTTTTCTTTTCGGCATCTTCGGGGTCATAACGATAAACCTCGAAAACTTTAATATTTTTGGCACCTTCTTCAGCTTTAAAAGTTTTGCTGTTTTTGGTATCGATTTTTGAATTTTTTGGGAGCGTAAATTCTGCCATAATTTTTAGAAATTTTTTTTAAATTAATAAACTCTTTTTTTAGGTGGAAAGGCTTGAACCTCATTGCTAAGAGGTTTTAAAACCACTTCGCGATAATCAATTTTAGTTTGAGCTTTGTCGTCGCACCAAATTATGGTGTGTTTAAGCCAATTTTCATCATCGCGATCTTTGAAATCATCACGAGCGTGGGCTCCGCGACTTTCTTTGCGATTTAAAGCGCCGGTAATTGTGACCAAAGCTTGAGAGCGCAAATTATCTAATTCTAGAGCCTCGATTAAATCGCTATTCCAAATTAAACCGCGATCAGAAATTGCCAAATCATCAAAATTTTTGAAGATTTCTTGCATTTCATTGACGCCATCTTGCAAGATTTTTTCAGTTCTAAAAACTGCGGCATGTTTTTGCATGCAATTTTGCATGTTTGAACGAATTTTTGCCGTTGAAGATGAACCTTTGGCATTGCGAATTTTTTCAAGACGATTTAATGATTCTTCGCCAGCATTTTCTTGGAATTCGTTATGTTTGCTATTTGGTTTAACGACTTCTGAAGCTCTAATCGCTGCGGCGCGACCAAAAACCACTAAATCAAGAAGTGAATTTGAACCCAGGCGATTAGCGCCGTGAACCGAAACGCAACCGGCTTCGCCAATCGCCATCAAACCTTGAACCACTTCAGATTTGCCGTTTTTAATATTTAAAACTTCAGCTTTATAATTGGTTGGAATTCCGCCCATATTATAGTGAACTGTAGGTAAAACTGGAATCGGTTCTTTAGTAACATCAACTCCCGCAAAGATTTTAGCGGTTTCGGAAATTCCTGGTAATCTTTCGTGAAGAACTTTCGGATCAAGATGATTTAAGTGAAGATAAATGTGATCTTTATTTGGTCCGACACCTCTTCCAGCAAGAATTTCCATGGTCATGGCGCGCGAAACAACATCACGACTTGCCAAATCTTTGGCGCTCGGAGCATATCGTTCCATAAATCTTTCGCCTTCGGAATTAACTAGATAACCGCCTTCACCTCTGGCGCCTTCAGTAATTAAGCAACCCGAGCCATAAACTCCCGTTGGATGAAATTGCACAAATTCCATATCTTGCAATGGTAAACCGGCGCGAAGAACCATGCCGTTGCCATCTCCAGTGCAAGTGTGCGCCGAAGTTGCTGAAAAATATGCGCGACCATAACCGCCCGTTGCTAAAACAACCATGTGAGCTTTGAAGCGATGAATTGTGCCATCGACCATTGATAAAGCAATGACGCCACGACAAACTCCATTTTCCATGATTAAATCGAGTGCGAAATATTCAATAAAAAATTGAGCGTTGTGTTTTAAAGATTGTTGATAAAGTGTATGAAGAATGGCGTGTCCAGTTCTATCGGCTGCCGCGCAAGTTCTTTGAGCGGGACCGCCTTCGCCATATTGTTTGGTCATGCCACCAAAAGGTCGTTGATAAATTTTGCCATCTTTGGTGCGAGAAAAAGGAACTCCGTAATGCTCGAGTTCGATGATTGCGTCGGGCGCTTCTTTGCACATATATTCGATAGCGTCTTGATCGCCAAGCCAATCTGAACCTTTAATGGTATCAAACATATGCCAGCGCCAATCATCTTCGCCCATATTGCCAAGCGCTGCGGAAATTCCGCCTTGAGCGGCAACGGTGTGTGAACGAGTTGGAAAAACTTTGGAAATACAAGCGGTGTTTAAACCTTTTTGTGCCATGCCAAATGTAGCGCGCAGACCGGCGCCACCGGCACCAACAACGATAACATCAAATTCGTGATCGATAATTGAATAATTTGCAATTTTTGTATCGGACATTTTAAAATTTCGTTAAATTTAATTAATCAAATGAAGTTTAAGAATCGCAATAATCACTGCGGTTGCAGTTGTTATTGAAAAAAAGTTAACCAACATAATGTAAAAATGAACTTTGGCTTTGTTTGTTACATAATCTTCGATGATTACTCTCATGCCAAGCGAGCCATGATAAAGCGAAGTTGAAAATAATAAAATTGCCATGAAGGCATTTAATGGATATGCGAAAAAAACTGGCAAATAACCTTCGGGATCGAGAGCGATTTCGACTAGAGAGAGAACTAACCAAATGATTAGTGGAATTAACGCCACCGCGGAAATTCTTTGTGAAAGCCAATGATGAAATCCAGTTTTAGTTGATGGAGCAATTTCAATCTTTTTCATAATTTAAAATAATTTTAGATAAACGGTTGTGGCGATTGTTGCAATGGTCATTGCCAAGGAAAATATAATAACTAAATAGCCATTTAATTTAGCTTTTTTTAAATCGAAACCTTTGCCGATATCCCAAAATAAATGACGAATGCCATTGCAAAAGTGATAATATAATGAAAAAGTTATAGCAATAATTGCGCCGTAAAAAATGGCGTTAATGATTGCCATTGAAGCGCATTCGCAATTTTCTTTTTCAGAAATTGAGCCGAAATTATAAGTGTAATAAACTATGAACCAAGCAATGGCAAGTATTGAAAAATAAAGCGCCACGCCGGTTAAGCGATGCATAATTGAAGTTAGCGATGAGATGTTCCAACGATATATTTGTAGGTGAGGTGAGGTTGGTTTAGAATTATTTTTATGGTCAGACATTTTAAAAAATAGTTAATTTATAAAA
>CAIOKL010000102.1 GCA_903858915.1 uncultured Alphaproteobacteria bacterium
TAAGGATTTTTCAAAAAACTTAACATATTCATCATTTTCATTATATCGTTCTAGGTTTTTTTTGCGAATTAGAGCTTTTTTATCAACAATAAGTCTTTTTGAAAATTCGATATCTTCGGCGGTTTTCTATTTATTTATAATGTCTATGGAATCCTGAAGGCTTTGCATCGGAATCAGTGTATAATTTTTATTAGTCGATGAAGATTTTATTCCAAAGGAATCGGATTCGGGAATTTCGATAAAATCAAATTCAACACCGCTTTTTGTGAAAGGTTGATTCAAATATGTGTTGTAGCCGATTTCAAAAATTTTTGGCGAAAATTGATTTGCTGGACTAGAAAATTTACCTTGTTCATAAGTTTCGTAATCTGGAAAATGTTTCTTCTGAGTGGAGCCGAAATGAGATATGTTAACATAATCAAATGAATTTGTTCCGTCCAAACCAAGATCATCTTGAAGAGTTGGTTTTAAGAGGGTCTCGAGATCTTCTTTGGGTAGGGTTTGCGGGTTTCTAGATTGATTAATTTTTTCTATATCGTCGCTATATTGATCTTCAAATTTTTTATTATGAGAAGACTCTTCAAATATGAGTTGGCAAGAAGTTAGATTGATAATTAGCAATGAAAAATATATTCTAGAATATATTTTTTTCATTGCTATTTGCCTACGATTATGATGGCTTCGTTGCCTGAATCAATCACTCTGTCGCGGAATTTTATGGCTGAATTTCTGTATTTAAAAGGTCCGTAAACCGAGCGATAAATTCTTTTATTTTGCTTGTTGTAAGCAACCAAAACTTTACCTTTGCCAAATTCTTTTGTTTTAACTAGTCTTTGTTTGGCTCCGTTTGAAGTAAAGAAAGATCCAACTTGAACATAAATTCTTCCGCCAGATTTTCCAAGATATTGCGTTTGAGTGCCTTCGCTTCTATATTGAACTAGGTTATTAGATTTGGCAATTTTTTGACCACTTTTTTTATTGGAATAAGTGATAAATTTAGGATTTCTTTTAACTAATTTATTATTTTTGGAGACGCTAACTTCTTCTTCGATATATTCAACGCTTTCATTTTGAGAGTTGAATATTTTGGAACTGTTTTTATTGGCGCGCTCGGTTTTTTCGGCAACCAAATTTTCATCTTCTTCATCTAAATATTCTTTTTGAGAAGAGCTGTTTTTGTTGGCGATTTTGTTGTTAGAATCATCTTCTTTTGAGAGGTCATATTCGACAACCGGCTCAGTAGTTTCGACAACATTTTGACTTTCTGTTTCAACAATTTTATTGGTTTCAGGTTTTGGCTGAACAATCGGAGATGCATTTCTGTAGGTGTCGGAGTCAGTGAATTTTGGACTAACATTATTTTTTTGAACAATTAAATCCTTATCATTTGGACCGGCAATTCCCACTGAATTTTTTCTATTTTCTAAATATTCATTATGAATTTCTGGATTGCTTTGTTGGTTATTATAACCATAAGATTGGCCAGACATTATTTTGGCATTGGCTTCTGGGACTCTAGTCTTTATAGAGCGAGCATTTCCTTGTAAATCTACAAACCTAACTTCGGGTTTTTGTTCTTCCTTGGAAGAGCAACCAAAAATTAGCATTAGTGATAAAACAACAAAAACTTTTAAATGATTTATTTTCATTTTTACTTTTTTTAAATTATAGACTCTCTAAAAATAAATTATAAAAACTTCAAAAACAATATAAATTTATTTTTTTATAGTATCTTCAAATAGAATTCTATTTGAAGCGCCGTCTAAATCTTCATATTGTTTATTTTTAACTGCCCATAAAAATCCGGCAAGACCGCAAAGCCCTAAGGCTAAAGTGATGGGAATTAAAAAAAGCAGAACGGTCATTAGTTTTTATTTTTTTTAGAATTTAGGCGAAGCGAATTAATTGTGACAAACAATGACGACGAAGACATTGCAATTGCCGCAATTAGCGGGACAACATAGCCAGCCATCGCGAATGGTAGTGCAAAAATATTGTAAATCAATGCCAAAATTAAATTTTGCTTCATAATTTTTAAAGTAGTTTTCGAGTATGAAAAAATTGTAATTATTGGACTAAGTTTTGTAGAATTTATAATTATATCGGCAATGTTTTGAGAAATATCAACCGCCTTAGAAAAAGACACGGAAACACTCGATAAAGCCAATGATGGAGCATCGTTTAAGCCATCGCCAATCATCATAAAATTAATATTTTTATCAGATATTTTTTGTAAAATTTGGGCTTTTTCGAGTGGATTTTTTTGCCAATAAAATTCTTCAATTCCGGTTATTTCGGCGATTCTTTTAACTTCGCTTTCAATGTCCCCCGAAAGTAAAATAACTTTTTTGTTAATTTTTTTCAGAAAATCCACAACAATTTTGGCGTCACTTTTTAGTTCATCGCAAAAAGTAAAAATAATATTTTTATTATCAAAATTCATGTAGCATCTTAGATTGGCAAGCGTTTGCGATTGAGAATTTGTAATAAAATTTTGATGATTTTTATTGTAAATTTCGCAAAAATCGGCGCTTCCAAGTCGAGCTTTTTTCTCTCCAAAAGTTCCTTCCAAGCCTTTGCCATTTATTTCGCTAACGACTACGGCTTCTAAATCTCCATCGAAAGAATTGCACAATGATTGAGAAATCGGATGTTTGCTAAATTTTGCCATTGAGGTGGCAATTTTTAAATAAAATTTTGCCTCTTCGGAATTTAATTCTTCGATATTTTCTCCTTTAATTTCGTAAATATTTTTAAGAATCGGTTTACCAATTGTGATGCTTCCCGTCTTGTCAAAAACAACATATTCGACATTGTTAATTTTTTCCAAAGATTCACCATTTTTCATAATAATTCCTTTCTTCAAAAAATTACTAATGGCAATAGTTTGGGCGATTGGAATAGCCAAGGCAAGGGCGCAAGGGCAGGTGATTATCAAAACCGCCGTGGCATTCATTAAAGCAATTTCCCAATTAGAATTAAAATAAAAATACCAAATTGTAAAAGTTATCAAGGCTAGAATATGAACTATCGGCGTGTAATATTTAGAAAATTGATCGGCGATTCGGATATAAATATTTTTCTTATTTTCAATATTTTCAATCAAGCTAATTATTTGCGACAAAATTCCGTTTTGAAAAGTTTGGGTAATTTTAACTTTAATCGGTGAATTTAAATTTATTGAACCGCTATAAACCAAAGAATTTTTTTGAATTTTTTCTGGAGTTGACTCGCCCGAAATTAGAGAATTATCAACGGCGCTCACGCCTTCCAAAACTATGCCATCGCAAGCAATTTTTTCTCCAATCGCAACGATTAAAATCATATTTTCGCGAAGTTCTTTGATGGGTAGAACTCGAATTTTTTCAGCGATTTCGATTCTGCCAAAGCCGGCTTGAAATATTGAAAATTCGGAGGCGATGTTAAAAGCTTTTTTGCGCGCTTTGAAATCAAGATATCTGCCGATTAATAAAAAAAATACCAACATCACCGCCGAATCAAAATATACATTTTGACCTCCGCGAAAAGTTTGAATTAGGCTAACGATTGAAGCTAAAAAAATAGCAATTGAAATCGGAACATCCATGTTGGGAAGGCGCGCTTTTAAAGAGTTGAGGGCGGAGACAAAAAATATTCTTCCTGAATAAATTAAGACGGGCAAGGCGATAATTGATGATAATAAATGAAGTAATTTGCGAGTGGAGCCATTGATTTCAAAATTAGTATCGAACCACAAAGCAAAAGAGAAAAGCATAATATTGCCCACGCCAAATCCGGCAACCGCCAAGGCTTTAAAAATTTTATTATCGAATTTTGCTTCAATTTTGTTTAAAACTTCTTGATCCGCCGGCAATAATTTATAGCCAATTTTGGTTATTAATTTTACCAATTCATTGCCGATTTCTTTGCTTCCGCGCCACTTAATGCGCAATGTTTTTTGACCTAGATTTATTCTGGCATCAATTACATTATTTTGTTTTTTTAAAAGATTCTCAATCAGCCAAACGCAAGCTCCGCAATGCAAACCTTGAATCATTAAATCAATTTGAAATTCATTATTTGAGTTGATTGAAATAAATTCTAAAATATCCAAATCGCTTTCTAAATCCGGTTTTAAGCTCGATTCTTTTGGATTTATTATTCGCGAATTATAATAACTATCAAAATTGTTTTCTTTAATGATTTCGTAAGCGCATTCGCATCCATTGCAACAAAAATCTTTTTGATTTTCTTCAAGATTTTTATCGCAATGTAAGCAATTTTTCATATTTCAAAATTATTGTGAAGTAAGGGGATTTAAGATAACGGTTAAATCTTTGACATCTTGAGCAACAAATTCATTATTCGAAACTACGGTTTCAATTTCCCAATCCCCACTTTCTCTTAAATTTACAATGGCTCTGCGGAATATTCTATCATTTCTAACTGATGGAATATTTAAATCATGTTTGGAATCGGGTTTGTATTTGAGTCGATAAAAAACTTCTAAATCGGGAATTATTTTGAAATTTTTATCTTTAACTAAAGTTTCGATTAAAAACTCTCCCTCGGAAATTTTTTTTATGCTGGTGAAAATTGTGATTCCGAGCTTTCTTTGTTCCTCGGCTTTTTCCAAAGTTCTATTATGATCTAAGCCTTTTCTATAAGAATTTTCGGTAAAAAGCCCGCGCCAAGTATCGTTGGCAAGAATTATGTAGCCTATATTTACGATTAAAACGACAATAAATAAGCCAAAAATAAAATAGGGCCAATAAATTTTAAATTTTTTAAATTTCATAAAATAAGATTTAATTTTATTATAATGCTTCTGCTTCAAATGTTTGATATCATTAAGCTTTTAAATTATGTAAATACCGTTGGGAGTAGGGCAATACTTGATTTAAAATTGAAAATGACACGATTAAATTAAATTCTTTTAAAGCAGAATTTTAAATCATTGTAAATTTTTTTATAATCAACTTCAAGTATTTGTTTTTTGGCAATTATAACATAATCGTGATGATTTTTGGCAATTTGTGGAGCGAGGGATTTGGTGGCTTCGCGAATTCTTCTTTTGATTAAATTTCTTTCGCAAGAAGATTTGCTAACAATCTTAGATACTGTAGTACCAACCCGACAAAAATCTTCAAGATTTTTGCCAGATTCTTTGTTGAGTAAATGTTTCGAAGAGGTTTTTGATTCGGTAAGAATTAAACTATTGCTGTGAAATTTTTTGCAATAATTTTTGATATTTTTAAATTCCGCGGATTTTTTGATTGTTAAAACTTTAAGAGTCATGTTTTTAAATTTTGACTTTTAAAGTTTGTGTTTAACTATCAGAAACTGTTAAACATGTGCGACCTTTGGCACGACGGCGCGCCAAAACTCTTCTACCACCAACTGTTGCCATTCTAGATCTAAAACCGTGTCTTCTTTTGCGAACAATTTTACTTGGTTGCCAAGTTCTTTTCATAAAAAATTAAGTAATTGAAATTATTAACGAAAGGTCATTTTATACAACGCTCTTTTTAAAAGCAATAGTCTAAAATTATTTTATAGCGATGTTTTGATTGTTAACCAAAATAACTTTTGGTTGAAAATGTTTTGCATCCTCGATTGGCATGGCTCCGTAAGCAATAATTATTACGGGGTCATTAATTTGCACTTTTCTCGCGGCCGCGCCATTAATTTTAATTTCACCAGAATCTTTGGGCGCTTTGATAGCGTAGGTTGTAAATCTCTCGCCATTATTGATATTTAAAACATCAACCATTTCATTTTCTAAAATTCCCGATTCTTTAAGAAGGGTTTCGTCAATCGAGATCGAGCCTTCGTAATTCAAGTCGGCTTGAGTAACAACGGCGCGATGAATTTTGGCTCTCATTAAAGTAATTTGCATAATTTTATTTGTTAATTTTGTTTTATAAAATTCATAATTAGTGATGATTTTTATATAGAGTTGAGGCTCTATTTTCAAAGCTGTTCATCATTTTTTGGGTCGCTAATGAAAAAATTGTACCCAACATTTTGCTAAGTAAAAGCGAATTAAATTCGAATTCTAAAAAAAATTCTACTTGAGTTTTTTTATGATCGATTTCTACAATTTTCCATCGATTTATTAAGCTTTTAAATGGACCTTTGATGGCTTTCGCTTCAACAAAATATTCCTTTTCAGATTTTTGTAAAAAAACTACATCGGAAGTGTATCTTTCAAAAATATTTTTAAAATTTATTAATAATTCGGCTTGAAAATTTGATTCAGAAATATGTTTTGAAATATGCGCGCTCTTACACCAAGGTAAAAATTCTGAATAATTTTCGACATCGATTACTAAATCATAAATTTCTTTTGCAGAAAAATTCATAATTTTGGTTTCTACAATTTTTGGCATAATTAATTAAGTTGTTGATTTTTCATCATTTCTTCCATTTTTTTTGGGTCAATTTTTCCAAATTTTCCCATCATTTTTTGCATCATTTTATATTTTTTCATTAAGCGATTAACCTCTTGAATAGTAGATCCCGCGCCATTGGCAATTCTGTGTTTGCGCGATGAATTTAAAATTTCAGGATTTTCACGCTCTTTTTTTGTCATCGCCAAAATTAGGGCCTCTTGAATTTTTACTTCTTTTTCGATGTGGGTCATGTTTTTAAGTTGCTCTTTCAAGGCTCCGGCGCCGGGAAGTAAATTAAGAATTGAGCTCATTCCGCCCATTCTGCGCATATTTTTTATTTGACTCAAAATGTCGTTAAAATCAACCTTGCCTTGTTTAAATTTTTTGGCAGTTTTTTCCATTTCATTCATGTCAAAAATTTCTTGCGCCTTCTCAACCAAAGAAACTACATCGCCCATTCCAACAATTCGCGAAGCGATTCTCGACGGATTAAATTCTTCGAGATCTTCAAGTTTTTCACCGACGCCAATAAATTTAATTGGACAATTGGTCGAAGCTTTCATGGTAAGCGCAGAACCGCCTCTGGCATCGCCATCAAGTCGCGTTAAAATAACGCCGGTTAAAGGCAAAGTTTCTTTAAATTTTTGTGCGACATTGACGGCATCTTGTCCAATCATGGCGTCGACGACTAATAAAATTTCTTTGGCATCAACTTTTTTGTTAATTTCAATTAATTCATTCATCATTTCAGCGTTGATAGAAGTGCGTCCCGCGCTATCAAGAATTAAAACTTCATAGCCACCTTCAATAGCTTTTTTCTTAGCATTTTGTGCTAAAATTTCCGGTTTCAAATTAGCATCAAAATCGGCAAAATCAACATGAATTCTTTGAGATAAAATTTTAAGTTGATCGGCCGCCGCGGGGCGATAAGTATCGAGCGAAGCCAATAAAACTTTTTTATGATTTTTATTTTTTAAACGAAGTGCTAATTTGCCCGAAGTGGTAGTTTTTCCGGCGCCTTGCAATCCAACCATCAATAAAATTACCGGTGGATTTGAAGCGAAATCGATTTCGGCTTTTTCACTTCCCAATAATTTTATCAATTCGTCATTAACGATTTTTACAATCATTTGACCGGCGGAAACGCTTGAAACAACTTGTTTGCCGACCGCTTCATTTTTAACTTGTTCAATAAAATTTTTTGCAACCACAAGCGACACATCGGCTTCCAAAAGAGCGATGCGAATTTCGCGCAAAGTCGCCGTCAAATCATCTTCGGAAATAAATTTTTTTCCGGAAATTTGGCTAAAAATTTTAGTAATTTTTTGTGAAAAATTGTCAAACATTGAGTAAATCTTTTAAGTTTTGTGAAATTTTGTGAGGCTTTAATTTTTCTAGATTAATGCACGCCAAATCGACATTTATTGTTGATAAGATTTTCTTATCAATTTTAATTTCTTGATAAATTTTAATTATAGTAAAAGAAAGCTCTTTTATTTCGACGCTCACTTCAATTTCATTATCTAAAATAGCTGGCGAAAGATATTCAATTTCACATCTTCTTACCACAAAACCAACATTTTCTTCCTTGGCTAATTTTTGCTGTGAAATGCCTCGCGCTCTAAGGAAATCGGTGCGCGCTCTTTCGTAAAATTTAAGATAATTAGCGTAATAAACAATGCCTCCGGCGTCGGTATCTTCAAAATAAACGCGATATTTAAAATTATTCATGGGAATCGCTAATTTGTGCCGAACAATTCGGCGTTTCGTGAACTTTAATTCCAACACATTTTATTGGATAATTTACAAAAAGTTTTGGACAAATATCTTTAAGTAAATGTTTGGCGATATTCTCAGCTGTAGGATTTTCAGCCATATAATAAATTTTTTGCCCAGTAATTTTCGAAATATTTTCACCTAAATTTTTATCTTTTTCGAATAAAATTGTGGTGTGATCAAAATTATCATCGATCCATTTTCCTAAAATTTCGCGAATCACCCCGAAATCAATAACGCGACCGATTTTATCAAGCTCGCTAGCCCCAAAACTGGCTTCCACCACATAGCGATGACCATGCAACATTTTACATTTACTTTCATGTTCCATGACGCGGTGGGCGCTATCAAATTCAAGTCTACGGGTGCAAATTATCATTAAATAAATATTTGTTTTGAAAATTTTTTTTGATAATAATATATTAAATCAACAATTTCAACCTTTTAGAATTCATGCAAAAAATTATCGACAAACTTAAATTCAATGAAGCGGGACTTATCCCCGCCGTGGCGCAAGATGTTAAAAGTAAAGAAGTTTTGATGTTGGCGTGGATGAATCTCGAAAGTATTCAGGCTACAATCTCTAGCGGTTATGCCACTTATTATTCGCGTTCACGGAAAAATTTATGGAAAAAAGGCGAGACCTCGGGACATTTGCAAAAAATTATCAACATCACCGCCGATTGTGATTTTGATTGCATTTTGTTAGAAGTTGAGCAAGTTGGGAACGCTTGTCACACTGGCGCCAAGACCTGTTTTTTTAATAAAATAATTATATAAAATTTTTTGAATGATGTTTGATTTATTTTGCCATGGCAGTTTCGATTCATTTGGCGACCAATAAGCCCGTTGCGGTTGCGTTTGATGTTGGAAATATCGAACATGTTTTAAAAAATGGGGACGGCGCAAATCTTCAAAAGTCTTTTCTTTGACTTATCATTATAGTTAATTATAAACTGTTGAGGCGTTTTAAAAAACCACAACAATTTTAATAGACAATGAAATTATCAGCATATTTTGCTTTTTTGATTCTTATGAGCGTTTCTGCTTGCCAATCAAATATTGAAACCTCAAATATTAAAACTATTCACATAGGCTCCGGAAGTCATCACGCGATGTATTATCCTGTCGCCAGTGCCTTGTGTGAAGTTTTTAATGAACACAATTCTGATAAAAATATTATCTGCAAAGCACAAATCAGCAAGGGTGCAGAGTTTAATTTAAATGCGGTTGAGAATGGTGAAATTGAGATGGGAATTTCTCAAGCCAATCTTCAATATGACGCCTATACTGGACAAAGACAATTCGCTAACAATCCTCACAAAAAACTCCGCACCTTATTTGCTGTTCACGACGAATATATGACGATCATCGCTAAAAAAGATTCTAACATAAATAGCTTTGCCGATCTCAAAGAAAAGAGTGTTAACATTGGCAATGTTGGTTCGGGAAGCAGAATATTATTTGAACAGATGATTAAAAAATTAGGCTGGACGCAGAAAGATTTTAAAGAAATATACGGTGAAACTGGTTCGGATATTAATAAAGTTTTATGCGCCGATAATAAAGCTGACGCCGCAATTTATATAGTTGGACATCCGAATAAAAGTTTTGGCGATATGCTTAAAAATTGTGATGCAAAATTAGTAAATCTTTCGACAAAGGAAATTAAAACCTTTATTTCATTGGCTCCAGAAGATTTTTTTGCCACATCAATTCCAAGTAATATTTACAAAGAAAATCCCGCATCTATTCAAACCTTCGCATCAAAAACAGTCCTTAGTGCTTCTGAAAATATAGACCCAAAAATTATTTATAATTTTGTTAAAATTATTAGTGAAAACAAAGATGAATTAATCAAAAAACAACCATCTTTAGCCACGATAAATTTTTTTGAAAAAAGTGATTTGAAGCTCGCACCGAAGCATTATGGGATTGATATCAGGAAGTTTTAATTTTAATCATTGAAAAAAATTGAGTTTGAAGAGATTAATGGAAAATATTTAGAATATGCTTAATTTAGTGTCCGAAAAAAGGTTGACGGATCATTGCAACAAGGCATCTCTTTCTCGCTTTGCTTTAGCTAATTCAAGAGTGATGTTTGATTGATTTAATTGGGTTTTTAATAGATTATAAATGGTTTTTTGTTAAAGATGGATAAACCTGTAGGCGTATAAACTCCTTAATTTATTGTTAAAATAACGATAAATTAAAAGGTATTTATTGTCCAGTTATTTGGGGACCTGTCATGGCTTCCGGCTTTACTCTATCTTCCCATTTCGTAAAACTATTTTCGCGATGTTGCCTGCCTTTCGCTCTATAAAGATCTCTAAATCCTTCCCCTCTTTCTTGCTTTTCTAGTTGCTGTTGGGTAGGAATTGCTTTCTGTATTCTAGCGTGGACAGACTTCATATTGGCCACAGCAAGAAAATCGCCCGTAGCTTTTGATCCTCTTACTGGCTCACATTCATAAATAACTTCTTTAATGAGAGAAACCGCATCCTTCACCATTTCGTGCGAAACGAGACCTTTCTCATCACAAGACTGAACATCATACATTCTTGCTTGTTTACCAAAGAATCTCATATCGAAACACCAATCCACAACATTCCCATTAAAACTGATAATATTGTGAGTTGCGGTAACTTCCGATCCTCCAACATTGACGCCTGAGCGAAATGTCGCGCGACCGTGATATAGAGCTAATAAACATTTATCGGCATATTCTTTGTTATGCTTTTCTTCTACTTTTTGAATTACATTATTTAAAGAATATAACTCAGTCGGAACCCCAGTTTCATTGCAAACAGTGGTTAACAGTAAAACATTTACTTTTTCGTCTTCTTTATATAAATCATCGGCGTGAGGCTCGATAACACCGCCAACTTGGCCAAAATTCCGGATATCTAATTGTCTTGGATCAATAAAAATATGTTTATGGTTTTCTGTTTCATCTTGGGAATCATGAATCCTCATAAGATCTGACATAGCGCCATCAACAAGATAAGAAAATATTCTATCGCTACGATCATTGAATCCGGAAATAGAAATTGCTGTAAGAGATGGATCTCTAGAAATAGATCTTAGATTTTGAAGAAGTTCCAAATCTTTCTCGCCAACAAATATTTTTTCTAATAAAAATTTACCAAAAGCGTCAATTTCACTGACCAAAGCTCTTCCATTTGGAGGGACATAAGTATCAACAATTGAAGGATTTTTACTCAGCAAATCTTCATACCATTGTTTCATCAAGCCTTTTTGCTCTTCTGAAAATTGATAGGTTATAATTCTTTCTGATGAAATTGTGTCCCTTAATTTTTCTATTACACTTAGATCACTCTGCGTAAGTTTTAGATTACCTAAAGTTGTTATTCTCGAATCTGATTGTTTTGACATATAAATTTTAAAATTAGGTTAATAAATAAAATTAATACCGAATTCATTTTAACATTTTCAAGAACAACCTTTAGTCTTTCATTATGCCATTTGGTTAAATTGAGTTTAATGATTTGCGAAATACTTAGAAAAAAATAATGATGCATTTTGCTAAATAATGAGTTGCTAAGAGATAAAAATGACTTCCTAATTACTTAGAAAACCAGCAACTTAACTTTTGCTAAAGGAATGGCCTGCTAAGACTTTTGTTTTGGTTTGCTAAGACGCGAAATGATTTTCTAAGTACTTAAGAAGTCAAAAAAAGCTTAAAAAACGCAAAAAACGGCTTAGCAAGAGAGAAAAAATGCACTATTCTCCACGGATGCATAGTTGTAAGCCTTTACCAGGTGCCAGGTAATGATTCAGAACAGTGTACGGAAGAAATGTATGAGCGTCCTTAACTTCGCTCATAAATGCAAGTATGATTTTGATGTGAACTTGTTTTGTTGGCTCCGGCCCCACAATCAAAAAAATCCCAAATACACGACACACCCACGGGCCTTCTTCCAGCCTAATGACGACGCCACTAAATGTCTGTTTCAAAGTTTGTCTACGAGTCAACGATGATACAATCCGTTGAGGGTTACAGTAAATCAGAGCATTGACTTCGCCTTGCCTTTTTCGATGAAGTTTCCCCATGGCAAATACTTCATATCCATCCTTTCCCTCAAATTCCTTTAAAGCAGCTGTAACATCCTTTTCGCCGACACAAGGATGTAAGTATTGGTCTTCATCTTCCGTGGTCCAGATAAGTCTCACGGGATCCCATTCCATCAGATTAAACCTAATGAGAAGATAATCGATATTAGCATTATTTGTCATTCA
>CAIOKL010000103.1 GCA_903858915.1 uncultured Alphaproteobacteria bacterium
CAAGTCGGCAAACGCTTATCGCAAAAAATTTTTCACAAAGATTTTAAAATCAAAGAAGGTGATTTTCAAAATTTTGTTGATGAAAAAATTCTCAATAAAATTAAAAAAATCTTTGCCGATGAGTTTTTCGGAATGACCATAAATTCTTTTACCTCGGTCTCTCTCGAGCCTCCGTTGGTTTCATTTTGCATCGACAACAAATCCACCAATTTAAAATTTTTCAAGAAAAATCGCTATTTTTTATTGAATATTTTAGCGGTTGAGCAACGCGATTTATCAAGCGCATTCGCCACCCCCAAAAACTCTCATAAATGGCATGTCGAGCCTTATTTTTTCAGCAAATTCGGCAATCCAATTTTTTATAATTCATTGGCTTTTATTGAGTGCAGAAAACACAAAGTAATCAAGATGGGTGATCACCACATTATAATTGGCGAAGTGGTTGATTTTAATAGCGTCAAAGACTCAAAACCGCTACTTTATTTCAAAGGAAAATACGCGGATATTCAATAAAAATTTTATCGATAATTTGGCAATTATGCAAAACTTACAAAATCTTTTATAACGGTTTTTATGCCGGTTTTTTCAAAAGAAATTGTGAGTCGATTGCCGTCGGCATTTTCGATTTTCCCATAACCAAATTTTTGATGAAAAACCCGCGCGCCGATTAACGCATCATTACCAAAAACACTAGAGCCTGTTGATGAAGATCCCGTTGATTTAGCAACCAAATTCGCATTATTCTGCACCGGATTTGACGCTGATTTTGAAGCAAAAGAACTTAAATTGTTAACAAATTTTCGAGGCTGAACTTCGCCAAAATTTTTACTCGATTTTGCCGATGAATAATTATTTTTGTAAAAAGTTTTTTGAGAATTTTGCGAAAAATCATCTTGCACAAAATCATCTTCATCATCGCTAATTTTTTGATAAGAGTTGCGTCCAGCGAAACCAACTTCTTCAAAATCAATTTCATTTTCAGGCAGTTCTTTTAAAAATCTTGATGGCAAAGAATTTTGCATATCGCCAAAAATATATCGCGATTTTGCAAAAGACATTATTAATTTCTTCTTAGCGCGAGTAATCGCCACATACATTAAACGGCGCTCTTCTTCTAAGCCATTTTTTTGTTCAACCGATTTACTGCTCGGAAAAATTCCTTCTTCGAGTCCGGGTAAAAAAACCATATCGAACTCCAAACCTTTCGCGCCGTGAATCGTCATAATATTGATGGCGTCTTGCAAGTTTTTATCGTCGCGCGCCTCAACCAAAGACACATATTCCAAAAATTCGGTAATGTTGGAAAAGTCGCCGAGACTTTGCACAAATTCTTCAATATTTTCAACGCGCCCTTGCGATTCAAGGGTATTTTCAATACGCCACATCGATAAATAACCAACTTCTTCGAGCAATGATTTTGCCAAATCCATCAATGTTTTTGAGCCGATAAAAGCATGAAATTTTTCAAGAGAATTAATTAAATTCGTTAATGATTCGCGCGATTTTCCTTTCAAAGAACCATCGGCGACAGAATTTTTTATTGCCTCAAAAAGCGATGTTTTATTTTGTTTTGCTTTGTCTTGGAGGCTTGCCAATCCTGCTTCGCCAATCCCTCTCTTCGGAACATTGACAATTCTAAGCAACGCCAAATCATCGTCAAAATTTGAACAAATTCTTAAGTAAGCGATGCTGTCGCGAATCTCCAAGCGCTCATAAAATTTCATGCCCCCGATTACTCGATAAGGCAAAGCATTTTGCATAAAAGCTTCTTCAAATTGTCGAGTTTGATAACCCGCTCGCACCAAAACCGCAACTTGTGAAGCCTTGACTGCGTTGGTTAAAATCGTATTTTTGATATTGATGGCAATTCGCGACGCTTCGGTTCTGTCGTCGTAAAATGAAAAAACTTTAATTTTTTCACCCTCCCCTAAATTAGTCCACAAAGTTTTGCCGTGTCGCTCTTTGTTGTTGGAAATAACCGAATGCGCGGTTTTTAAAATTCGCGAAGTTGAGCGATAATTTTGCTCGAGACGAATAATTTTAGCATCGTTAAAATCTTTTTCGAAGCGCAGAATATTGGCAATATTGGCTCCGCGCCAACTATAAATTGATTGGTCGTCATCGCCAACGCAACAAATATTGCAATAAAGTTGCGATAATTTTAAAAGCCATTGATATTGCGCATCGTTGGTATCTTGATATTCATCGACCAAAACATAACGAAATTGATTTTGAAATTGCGCCAAAATTTCGGGAGAATTTTTAAAAATCTCAATATTTAAAGTTAGCAAATCGCCGAAATCGGTTGAATTCATTGCTTTCAAGCGCTGTTGATAATTTTGAAAAACTTCGCGCAATTTTGGTAAATTTACATCGTCAAAATTAATCGAAGTTTTGCCCGAATCTTTTAATCGCGATATTTTTGCCAAATAAACTTTGGTTGGAAACTGCTTTGGATCGATATTTAAATCATTTAAAATTTGCTTTAATAAACGATTTTGATCATCATCATCGATAATTGTAAAATCACTTCTTAGACCTACAACTTCAGAGTGTCGGCGCAAAATTTTTGCACAAATTGAGTGAAAAGTTCCGACCCATAAATAATTTACTTGATCGCCAATCGCTTCGCCGATTCTTTTTTTCATTTCGGCCGCGGCTTTGTTGGTAAAGGTCACCGCCAAAATTTCATTGGGCATCGCCAAACCACTTTCAAGAATATGAATTATTCGCGAAGTCAAAACTTTAGTTTTGCCCGTTCCCGCTCCAGCCAACACCAACAAGGGTCCTTCGGTAGTTGAAACTGCTTGATTTTGCGACTCATTAAGACTTTGTAACATTTTATAGCTTTTGAATATTTTTGAATATTTTTAAATTAAATTTACTAAAAAATTCGTTAAAAAAATATTGATTAGAATTTTTCTGGATTGAATTTCTGCACTCCGCGCGCATTCGATTTCACAAAAATTGTCGATTTAATAATGGCATTCATTTGCTCTTTTGAAATAAAAGTTGGGTTTTTCATAATATACCACTTAACGCCCTCGGTGCATGGCGGAGTAGTGAAAGAACCCTCATAAAAAAAACTCAAACTTGCTTCGTCGATAATTTTGGATAAATCAAATTTATCTTCTATTTGTTTTGATTTTAGAAAATTAATTAGATTTTTGAAATACAAATTTTCATTATTATTTTCTGGCAAAATTTCTAAAAAATAACTTACCGCCAACCATTGCTCATCTTCACTTTTATGATAAATTTGCATTTCAATCGAATGCGGTTCTGAGCTTATTAAATGCTCGCTCGGATGACGAAATTGAATATATTTTAACCAATATTTTTTCTTACCTCTTAATGCAAAACTTTTGCTATAAAAATTAATTTTTTGATAATATTTTTCGTTAACTTTTTCAATTTCAGAAATTTTATAATCGAACTTTAAATCATTTAAAATAAAATCTTTATTCATCGCTGAATTTATATCAATCGGCGATTGATTATAACCAATTTTACAAAACTTATTTTTTTCGGAAATTTCTGCCCAATATTGCGGGGAACCCTTTCCAGAGTATGACCATTCGGTTGAACAAGCGCAAAGAAAAAATATAAATATCCAGGAAATTATTTTCATATTTATTGCCGTTTTAATTTTAAAATTGACCTTTTTAATAAAATAATTTTGTTAAAAAATTAAGTTTAATTTAACATTTTTAATTGAAAATAGTACTAATATTAATCTTTGCATTTAAAGCAAATTATAACAAATTTTTTTTAAATTGTGTAAAATACTACTTTGATTTTTTAACCATCAAAATGAAGTTATAATTTGCTTAATTTGCATTAATTATACTCAATATTTGTTGATAATTATTGATAATTACTTTTGTCTTATTTAGCTTCATATCAAATTAGTTTTAATATTATTTGCTTCAACCCTCAAGATATGCAAAATCTATCTCCGTCGCCATTATCAACTTCCCCCGAACCTGAGGAATTGAATATAACGCAAATATTATATTCTTATGTTTATAACATGGGATTGTCAGATAATGCAGAAAATGTCCTCGGCAAATTAGATCTTTTTATCAGCAATGCTTCTTCTCAAATTTCGCAATCAAATAAATCAAAACTCTTAAAAGACTCTCTTGAAAAAATTAAAGCTAATTATTCATCTTGGCAAGAAAAAGAAAATGTGGATAACTCAGCTCAATCAGGCACCCTAGAATCAACTAAGCAAGAGATTAAAGATACTTTAAAATGCTATCAAAAATATTTTTTAATTAAGTTTTCTAGCGATGGCACTCTTGATAAATGCGATCCGGATATCAAAGATATATTCCTTAATTTTGATGATGATAGCGACTTCTTAAATAGCATTAATGTCGCTAATAATAAAACCGCCCTTGAGACTCTTGCAAAATTCCTCAACAACTATTTGACGGGATTGACAATAGAGGCTGAATCAAAAATAAATGATGAAAATCAAGACAAAGAAGATGCTATCAATAAAATTAAAACTATTTTATTGACCTTCCCCGGTGGCACTTCATTACTGCAATCAAGAATTTCTTTTGCCTGCATCGATGGAACTTCGGAGAGAGTTCAAGAAGGAACTTTTGCATTAAATGATTCTTCGGATGAATTCAAATCCGCAAGAGAAAATATCGACACCGCCACTGTAAAATTTATTCCAAAAATTCAAGATGGCAATCAGATTCATACTAGAAATTGCTGACACTTCTCCATATATTAACATAAAAAATGGTCTTGGAGAAAATTTTCTTCATATTTTATGTCAATTTGACGAAGAAGCTTTTAAAAAAGCTCTTGAAAAAAGGCCAGAATTAATCAATTAAGATCTTTCTCTATTAAGCTAAATTTGCGTATGCAAATTTAAATTGTCACATCATTTATTAGTCTCTCATAAATAATGCTTTCAATCTTAAATCTAGGTTATTCGCGTTAAAAAAATAGCCTAAACGGCTATTTTTAGCGAATAACGGGAC
>CAIOKL010000104.1 GCA_903858915.1 uncultured Alphaproteobacteria bacterium
TCAAGAAATCGTCTTTTTTCAAAAATTATTTTTTGGAAGTTTTTATTTTGGTTTTAGATCGCTGATTATCGATGCTTTTTTGACCCCTCACGATTCTAGAAACTTAACTACCGTTAAAACATTTTAGCCTGTTATTTGCTAAAAATAGCCGTTTAGGCTATTTTTTAAACGCAAATAACCCTCAAGGGGGGAGCTAGACCCCGTAAGCTTTTTCTCCCACGATATAAATCTCTTATATTTTTTTAAAAACTCTAATTAAATCATTCTCGCTTTGCCAAAATTTTTGTAATTGAAAATTTTTGATTACATGATTTAAGTCAGTAATGCCAAGCTTTCCAACCGCTTCCAAACCATCATTGCCGATAATAATTCCGGCTTGAATCCAAATCAATTCATCGACTAAATTTTTTTGCAAAAATTGTGTAATTATTGAACTTCCGCCTTCAATTAAAACGGAATTTATGCCAATTTCATGAAGTTTTTTTAAGACATTTTCCAAATCAATTTTATTATCAATTGTTTCGCAAAAAATTGCTAAATTTTGTGAATTTTTTTGTAAAAATTTTGATAAATTTGGATGATTTTTTTGCGATGCGGGGCATAAAATTATTGTGGCAATTTGTGGATTTTTTGTAAAAATATTTTCATCAAAAGTGAAATCTAAATTTTTGCAAATTATAATTTTTGTCGGCGAATATTCTTCGAGTCCTAAAATCCGGCAATCAAGGCTTGGATTGTCGATCCGCACCGTATTGGCGCCGACCAAAATCGCTTGATTTTTGGAGCGCAAAAAATTGCCAAATTTTCGTGAATTTTCGGAAGTAATCCATTTGCTTTGGAAATTTTTGGTGGCGATTTTGCCGTCAAGCGAAGTGGCAATTTTTAAAGTTACGAATGGTTTATTTTCTATTTTGGATTTAAAAAAAACGCGATTGATATTTTGCGCTTCTTTTTCGCCAATTCCAACTTCAACTTTGATACCAGATTTTTGTAAAATTTCTACGCCATTGCCTTTTACTCTCAAGTCGGGATCGATCGTGCAAATTACCACTCGTGAAAATTTATTTTTCACAATTTCTTCCGCGCAAGGTGGAGTTTTGCCAAAATGACTACACGGCTCCAAGCTTACATAGAGAGTCGCTCCTTCTAAATTTTTTTTATCAGCAACTTTGTTGATGGCTTCAATTTCGGCGTGAGGGCGACCATTTTTGGCGGTAATTCCCGTCGAAATTATCGTATTATTTTTCACGATAACGCAACCAACCGAAGGATTTTCGTTAGTTTTGCCAATATTTTTTCGCGATAAATTTAAGGCTAAATTAATAAATTTTTCGTCAATTCTTTGTGTCATATTTTTTAAAAAAGATATTGTATAAGTTTATTATTAATATATCTTGAAATTAGATTTGCAAAAACATATTTTAACACCAAAATTTAGAAAAATTAATAATTTAATTTGTTAAATGGCTATTTTTTTAGTTTAACTTCTTAATTTTTTTTATTTAATATTAATAAAAATGATTAAAAAACTAATTTTTAAAATGTTGAAATATTTTTTAATCATAATTTGCGCTTTTATTTTTTCTTGCTCTTCCAAGCAAGATCAATATTATGGA
>CAIOKL010000105.1 GCA_903858915.1 uncultured Alphaproteobacteria bacterium
AAAATAACGATTATAGCAAAAAAGACATGATTGAAACCCTGTCTCCGAGCATGAATATTCAAGTTGCCAGCAATTTTGAAAGATTAATTTATGACGCTCTAAAAGCTCAAAGAATCGAACAAAAAACTCCCGAAATAATTAATGATTTTTTACGCACGGGAATTTTAAAAATGCCTTCGGAAATTCATAAAAATATTCGCAAAGATTTTTGTGCATTTAAAATTGACGACGCCGAAACCATCGAATCGATTCAAAAATATTACGAAAAAACCAGTGAAATTCTTGACCCGCACACCGCCATCGGCACTTTAGCCACTGAAAAATTTATGGAAACTTCCGATTATCACGGTGAAGCGATCGTTACTTTGGCAACGGCACATCCCGCTAAATTCCCCGACTCAATTGAAACCGCAAAAATTCCGCAACCAAAATTGCCTAATTTTTTAAATGATTTATTTGAAAGAGAAGAAAAATTTACCATTTTGGAAAATAATCTCGATGTGGTGAAGAAATTTATTTCAGCAAAAATATAATTTGAAATGGCTCCAAATCTTGGTTTCGCATCGTTAATTTTAAATTTATCGACAACATTATTTGGAACTTTTTTTTATTTTTTTTATCGTCAAAAATATCGCGACCAAGATTTTGCTAAAATCTATTTAATGCTTTGCTTTGTAAGCTTTGGAGCCTCAATCTTATCGCAAATTTTTCTAATTTATAGTTTTATAATTTCCGATTATTCGGTTACCAATGTTTACGAAAACTCACATCATCTTAAGCCTCTACTTTACAAAATCGCCGGCTCGTGGGGCAATCACGAAGGCTCGATGTTATTGTTAATTTCGGTTTTATCCTTTTATAATTTAATTTTTGCATTTCTTAGCAAATTGCCCAACACCATAAAAATCAATTCCATCGCCACTCAAAATTTTATTATCACTCTTTTTTGTGCCTACACCGCCATCACTTCAAACCCATTTTTAAGAATTTTTCCAACACCGCAAAACGGGCTTGGACTCAATCCAATTTTGCAAGATATCGGCTTAGCCCTTCATCCTCCCATGCTTTATTTTGGGTATCTCGGTTTTAGTCTCGTTTTCGCTATCACGATTGGAGCCTTAATTTCCAAGGATTTCAACGATAAAGTAATAAAATCATTACGTTATTTAGTTTATTTTTCATTCATGATTTTAACTTTAGGAATTGCTCTGGGCTCTTGGTGGGCTTATCGTGAACTCGGTTGGGGTGGATATTGGTTTTGGGACCCGGTTGAAAATATTTCTTTAATGCCGTGGATTTCGGCAATCGCTCTAATCCACGCCCTCAAGCTCGCCAAAGAAAATTCCGCCATGAAATCTTGGAGTGCATTTTTGGCAATCCTCACCATGATTTTATGTTTACTCGGAATTTTCTTAACTCGCTCCGGCGTCTTAACTTCGGTTCATTCCTTCGCCATCAGCGCCAATCGCGGTTTTTTCATTATTTTTTTAATCTCGATAATTGGCGGATTTGGCTTATATATTTTTGCCAAGAATTTAAATTTTGCTAAAATTTCTAAAAATAATTTACAAAAAAATCGTCGATTATTTTTAATTATTGCCAATAATTATTTCTTGATTACTGCCCTACTCGTTGTTCTTATCGGAACGATTTATCCAATTTTATCTCGCGGTTTATTTAATCAATTTATTAGCATCGGCGCTTCTTAATAT
>CAIOKL010000106.1 GCA_903858915.1 uncultured Alphaproteobacteria bacterium
AAAAACATCGCAATCTTTAACCATAGAAGCCACGAAATTTCTGTTGATGGCTTGATCAAAAAACCAACCGGTTTTTTGTCCGTTTTTTAAATCAATTGTAAATTCTAAATCATTTTCAATAACAGTGATTTTTTCAGGAATTTCAACGTCGTCAACGCTTTCAAAATCAAGGCTTGATTCAAGTTTTTCGAGAGCGCGAAGTTCGGAATTATTTTTGAAAATAATTTGGCAATTTTTGAAAATTTCTTTCAAAGCCAAAATTAAAAATGGCTTTAAATTTTCCATGCCCGCAGTGGAAATTTGGCAAACAAAAATATTGTCGAAGCGGTCAATGATAAGTCCGGGTAAACGATCGCCTTCAGAATTTACGAGGCGATAAAATGGTTTATCAAAAAATTTTTCACGCAAAATTTTAGCTTGATTAATTTTTTTAACAAAAAAACTTTCATCAATTTTTTCAACCGAATTATAACTCAAAATACGGCACGAAATCAGGCTATGCGGGTTAAAATAAGCCAAGGCGAAATGTGGTTGTTTATAAATTTGGACTTCAATTAACGAACCTTTTTCCAGATTTTTTAACGAAGAAAAATTTTCAATTTCATTAGAAAATATCCACGGATTGCCCTCAATCAAGCGTTTTTCGTGATGGGCTTTAACTTTAACTTTTGCGATATTTTTCATTTTATTTTCTTAAGATTAATTGAAGCAAAATTAAATTTGCTAGATGGATTTTTTAAATTATATCAACCACAAAGGATTATAGCCACTAAATTTTAAAATTTCTTAATTTTTTAAGCATTAAATTCATATTCAATTAAAATTGCTTCGAGTAAATTCGCTGGATTATTGGGATTTTTTATTTTTACTTCTTTTATTTTACATTTTTTTGACAATTCATTTTTAGAATTTTCGTCAAAAGAATTAAATTTCTTTTTTAACATTAAAACTTTTAAATAAGGGCTATTTCCTTTTTTTGTAATATATTCAAATACTTTACTAGGATGTTGAATTCCCCACATTCCACGAACTCTTAATTCAGTAATTTCTAAGGGATCAACTTTTTTAATTTTTGCAATTTCTTTTGTATCGCTAAGCTCTATTCCGAGGTCTTGAATGCTGTTTGTAATTTTATTTTTAATTCTGATATAAGCTTCAGGTTTTGCACAATAACAATCGCCGTAAACAAACCATAGACTCTTAATTTTTTTACTTTGTTTGCTTTTTTTAATGCAACCAATTGCATAACAAATATCTTTTTCAACCCAACCCTCTTCGCAATTTTTGCAGGCATTAGTTATCATATTGCTGTCACTATATAATTTATCTTTAGGAAAGGAGCTATTTAAAGCTATGTTTGATTCATTGCCTTCAATTTTCTTAATTTCAAAAGCATCTCCATTTTTAATGATTAAATCAGGCGGATTATTTTGATTTCCAAGATATGAGAAATATTCATTTTGCCGTTCAATTTTTTTATTATCTTCTAATTTAAAGCTATTGCACAACGCATCTTTTATCAGATCTTCTAGGGCTCCTCCCATGTTATTAATTCGTATTTTATAATGCATAGCTTTATATTTTTCAATACTATACAAATCATTTTCAATCAAATTTTTTATTGCTATCAGTATATTTGTTTTCATAAATATTTCAAAATTTGTTGTGCCATGGCATAAGCCAAATTAACAGGAACTGCATTGCCAACCATTTTATAGCCATCCAAAATATTGTTATAAATAAATTTAAAATCATCAGGAAATGTTTGAACTCTAGCGCATTCTCGAACCGAAAGTCGACGATATAAGTGTTCGCTTCCAAGTTTAAAAATTCTTTTATTTTGTTCAATAAATTCCATTTTAGGAGCTTGAGGGTGTAGTGGTGCGTGCCTACCGCCAGCTTGTATGGTAAATGACTGTTCATCCCATTTTCTAACTCGATTTCTCGACATAAAAATAGTAGAAAATCCTGCGGTATAATATTCGTGATTAAAATTTTCTAAATCTTTTTGATCATAAGATTTTGCGGTATTTTTTAAATCATCTATCGCATCTTTTAAGGTTAAAAGTTTTGGGTTTGGTTGAGGGAACTGAAAATTTACATCATTCAGAAAGCCAACGATAAAAACTCTTTCGCGATCTTGTGGCACATTGAAATATTTGGCATTCAAAAGTTGATATTTGACATGATAACCAAGTTCTTTGAAGCCTGTTAATATTGCGTTAAAAGCCTCTTTATTCCTTTCATGTAATATCCCCGAAACATTTTCAGCGAGAAAAAATAATGGCTTTTTATCTTTGATAATTCTTATATAATCAAAAAATAATTTACCACGAGAATCATTTATGCCACGCAACGAGCCGGCTTCGCTCCAGCTTTGACAGGGTGGACCACCAATAATACCAATGCAATCGGGAATTTCATTGCTTGGGACTTTTCTTATGTCTCTTTTATCAAGCTTTACATCATTAAAATTTTGCTCAAAAGTTTGCCATATAGTTTTATCATATTCATTGGCATAAACGGTTTTGAAGCCTGCTTTTTTAAAGCCCAAATCAAGACCACCAGCACCTGAAAATAATGAAATGATATTTTTATTATTCATAATCTTGAAAAGGTTTAATCATGTTGTAAAACACATTGTGACGCTTAAAATTTTTTTTATATTTTTTGTTATTAAGATTTATCACCGAGCTTTAAAAGGTGTGAATTTTTTCTTTGTAAAAAATCTTCGAGAACCTTATCGTAATCGTCTGGAATTACTTTGTCAAAGGATTCGCGCTCGATTAAATTTTGGATATATTTGTCGGTGCGACTACCTTCGTCAAAAATTTCGACTCCATAATTTGCTCTGATAACCATTGCCGGAGTAAAAGCGGTGGCGAAGCAAACATCGATTAACGAAAATTGTTGACCGCCAAAAAATGGTTCGGAGGTTAAATATTTTTCTAAATTCGCAATTTTTTTACGAGCTTCTTCGAGTTTTTCATCGAGAGCTTTTTGATCTAAGGCGAAAGCGATTCCAAAAATTGTAGAAATTAAGCCATTAGAAAATTCCATCCAACCGCGGTGCCAACCTCTAGTGTAAGAATCTTTGGAATGAAGTGGATTATCATGAAATGTTTCTTCCAAATATTCGCAAATGGCGATTGATTCAAAAAGTGGACGACCATTGCCGTAAATAATTGGAGCTTTGCCGAGCGGTGAATCTTGAATAAACCAATCGGGTTTATCGGATAAATCAACATCGACTTTTTCGTAAGAAATTTTCTTTTCGATTAAACACATTTCAACGCGATGACCGAATGGCGAAAGCTTTGAAGTAACTAATTTAATGGCGCTCATAATTTTATAAATTTATTTATTGATAAATTGGGAATTTTTTACACAAAATTTCGACTTGGGCTTTGATTTCTTTTTCGATCTCATGATTATTTTCAGGACCGTTATTAGCCAAGCCCGACAAGACTCCGGCAATCATATTGCCAATTAATTGAAACTCTTTTTGTTTAAAACCACGAGTTGTGCCGGCTGGAGTTCCGAAGCGCAATCCCGAAGTTACGAAAGGGCTTCGCGGATCATTCGGAATGGCGTTTTTATTGCAAGTTAATCCCGCTCTTTCAAGAGAATGTTCCGCCTCTTTGCCAGTAATGTTTTCAAGCGGAGTAAGGTCTGCGACCATCAAATGGCAATCGGTGCCACCCGTGGTGATTTTCAGACCGCGATCCATCAAGGTTTGTGCCAAAATTTGCGCATTATCAACAATTTGTTGGGCATAAATTTTGAAGTCAGGCTTAAGAGCTTCAGCGAACGCCACGGCTTTGCCAGCGATTACATGCATCAATGGACCGCCTTGCAATCCAGGGAAAACGGCAGAATTAATTTTCTTGGCGAGTTCTTCATTGTTGGTTAAAATTACGCCACCGCGCGGACCGCGCAAAGTTTTGTGAGTGGTTGAAGTTACGATATCAGCAATGCCAATTGGCGAAGGATAAAGCCCCGCGCAAACTAGACCCGCAATGTGCGCCATGTCGACCATTAAAATCGCGCCAACTTCGTCGGCGATTTTACGGAATCGCGCCCAATCAACAATTCTTGGATAAGAAGAAATGCCCGCGACGATAATTTTTGGTTTATGTTCTTTGGCAAGTTTTTCGGCTTGTTCGTAATCGATCAAGCCATCTTCAGCGCGAATGCCATATTGCACCGATTTTAACCACATGCCCGAAATAGTGCGCATCGCTCCGTGAGTAAGATGCCCGCCCGCGGCCAAAGACATGCCCATGATGGTATCGTTGGGTTGCAGAAGTGCGAGGTAAACTGCTAAATTGGCGCTTGCGCCCGAATGCGGTTGAACATTGGCAAACTTGGCGCCAAACAATTCGCATAAACGAGAAATTGCCAAACTTTCGATCTCGTCGGCAAATTCGCATCCGCCATAATAGCGTTTGGAAGGATAACCTTCGGCATATTTATTAGTAAAGACCGAGCCTTGAGCCTCAAGGACTGCACGGCTAACAATATTTTCGGAAGCAATTAATTCAATTTGATTCGATTGACGATTTAATTCATTTTGAATTGAAGAAAAAATGGCGCTATCTGATTTATCAAGGCCTGATTGAAAAAAACTCATAATTTAAAGATTTTGGTTAATAAGTTTGGTTAAAATTTTAACTTAAACTTTTTAAGTATTTTAAAAAAATTAGCAACAAAACATTTTTAAATATTAAATTTTTTTTAAAATA
>CAIOKL010000107.1 GCA_903858915.1 uncultured Alphaproteobacteria bacterium
ATGCATCGTGGATTAGACCAAAATCGGAAGAAAAAAGCAGTCAAATTTTTGCTAAAAAATTTGGGGGCAAATAAGATCAAAAAAACTCAAAAATAGCATCACATTTTTTTAATTATGCCGAAGAACGGGATAATGAGCGAAGCGAAGCAATCCCTGGGGCAAGTCGTCTTCGAAATCAAAATGAAATTTTCAATTGAGAAAAGCGACGAAGCCAAGATTCATCCGCTTTGATGCGATTCAAATTCTCCCTAAATTTGCGAAGTAAATTTAATGTATCATAATTATACCGTTTCCAATTTTAAATCAGGCGATTGAATTTGAAGGCGAGTCTGCGTAAGCCTAGTTAATCTAGGCGCGCAAAGACGAGACCTGATAAATTCGGTCGCATCATTTAAAATTCGAAGCGGTGTCACTCATCCAGTTTCAACGCCGCTAAAAACGCACTTTGCGGAATCTCAACATTGCCTATTTCGCGCATTTTTTTCTTACCTTTTTTCTGTTTATCGAGAAGTTTTCTTTTACGCGAAATATCGCCACCATAGCACTTCGCCGTAACATCTTTACGCATTGCCGAAACTGTTTCGCGTGCCACAATTTTTCCGCCAATCCCCGCTTGAATGGCGATGGCGAACATTTGTCTTGGAATTAAATCTTTAAGTTTGACGCAAATTGCTCTTCCGCGATTTTCGGCGCGGGTCTTGTGCGTAATGAAGGAAAGGGCGTCGACGGGCTCGGCGTTAACCATAATTGTCAGTTTAACTAATTGGCTATCTTCATAACCATCCATTTGCCAATCAAAGCTGGCATAGCCTCGCGAGCAAGATTTCAAGCGATCGTAAAAATCGTAAACAATTTCATTGAGCGGTAAGCGATAAATCAACATCGCGCGTTCGCCGACATAAGTTAATTCTTTTTGGACACCGCGTTTTTGCGTGCATAAATCAAGCACCGAGCCTAGAAATTCATCGGGTGTCATGATTGTGGCTCTGATCCAAGGTTCTTCCATTTTTTCAATTTTAGTTGGATCGGGCATTTCGGCGGCGCTATGAATTTCATCGATTGTGCCATCGCGCAAATGAACTTTATAAACCACCGAAGGTGCGGTGGTGATTAAATCTAAATCGAATTCGCGCTCCAATCGTTCTTGGACAATTTCTAAGTGAAGCAAGCCCAAAAAGCCACAACGAAAGCCGTGACCAAGCGCCGACGAGGTTTCTGGCTCATATTCAAAACTGGCGTCATTCAAATGAAGCTTGCCCAAAGCGTCGCGAAATTTTTCAAAATCAGAAGCGTCGATTGGATAAATTCCACAAAAAACTACCGGTTGATTTTGTTTAAATCCTGGAAGTTGCGTTGCGTTGTCATTGTTGGAAAGAACAATCGTGTCGCCGACTTTGCAATCCGCCACTTGCTTGATTTGAGCATTGATAAAACCGACTTCGCCGGCTCTTAATTCTTCGCAAAAAAACTTTTTTGGAGTGAAAAATCCGACGGAATCGACTTGATAAACGGCGTTTGTCGCCATCATTTTTATTTTTTGTCCCTTTTTTAAAACGCCGTCGATAACGCGCGCCAGAACGATTACGCCCATATATTGATCATACCAACTATCGATCAAAAGTGCTTTGAAATCGCCATCGGGATTGCCTTTTGGCGCCGGCAATTTTTTGACGACGGCTTCAAGCGTATCATGAATTCCCACGCCAGTTTTGGCGGAAACTAAAATCGCCTCCGAGGCGTCAATTCCGATGACTTCTTCGATTTGTTTTTGAACTTTTTCGGGATCGGAAGCGGGCAGGTCAATTTTATTAAGAACCGACACTATTTCATGATTATTATCGATGGCTTGATAAACATTTGCCAAAGTTTGCGCTTCAACGCCTTGGGTCGAATCGACGACCAAAATCGAGCCTTCGCACGCGGCCAAACAACGACTCACTTCGTAACCGAAATCGACATGTCCGGGAGTGTCCATCAAATTTAGCATATAATTTTTGCCGTCATCGGCTTTATAATTTAAGCGCACGGTTTGGGCTTTAATGGTGATACCGCGCTCTTTTTCGATGTCCATCGAGTCGAGAATTTGCGCAGTCATTTCGCGTTCTTCAATGGCTCCGCATTCTTGAATTAAGCGGTCGGAGAGCGTTGACTTGCCGTGATCAATATGGGCAACGATTGAAAAATTACGAATATGCGAAAGAGTTTGAGACATTGTTTTTATTTTATGTTAAATCATAATTTAAAATAATTTCGAGAATTTTGTAAAAAATTAAAAATCTTCGATGAAAATCAAAATAATGGTTTTATAATCGAAAATGATTTTATAATCGATTAAACCAGAAATATATTTTAATTTTAAAATTAATCAAATTGATGTCAAATAATAAACTCCAACCAGTGCGGGGAACCAAAGATATTTTTGGTGCCGATATAAAAATTTTTAATCACATCATTAAAACTGCTCGTAAAAATTCTGAAATTTTTGGTTTTGAAGAATTGCAAACGCCAATTTTTGAATTTAGCGAAGTCTTCGAGCGCAATCTCGGCGAGACTTCCGACATTATTTCCAAAGAAGTTTATAAATTTTTAGATCGTTCTGAAAATTATTTAACATTGCGTCCCGAATTTACGGCGGGAATTGTTAGAGCTTTAATTTCTAACGGTGAATTAATGCAAATTTTACCCAGAAAATTCTTTTCTTTTGGTCCAATTTTTCGTTATGATCGTCCACAAAAAGGTCGTCAAAGACAATTTCATCAAATCAATTTTGAAATCTTCGGCGAAGAAA
>CAIOKL010000108.1 GCA_903858915.1 uncultured Alphaproteobacteria bacterium
GGCTATTTTTTAAACGCAAAGAACCCGCGATTAGATTTTTGGTTTTTTGTAAATAATTTTATTTAATTTCTATTTTTTATTTTTTAACAAATCATTAAAATTTTTTAATTCATTAATTATCTCTAAAAAACTCGGATATTTGTCAAAAAACATTTCTTTCATTTTTTCGTAATCCAATTCCAATTCTTTTAGACGCGAATCTTGAGTTGGAATAATTTCAACATCGGAGAACGAGTTTATATTTTCGTAAGGTTCCCAAGTTTCATTCCAAAAGTTTATTTTATTTTCTTTAACCGATTTCAAAATTTCTGGATAATTTAATGACTCCTTACCAATCCCCGATTTTATCAAACAAAACACATCATAATAATGCCTTGAATAGTGATTTTTTAATGGCTTTACAATTGGACGAAGACAAATAGAATGGAGAATTAACAACTTTTCAATAAAATTTTTTTTAACATCCAAAACCTTAACTTGCGATTCATTAAAAAAATCTGGTAGAATTTTTTTAGCATAAGGCTCAATAGTTTTTTCTTCACATGGCCAATCATCGCCAAACGCTCCAAATTCAAGCTTTATGCTTGGTTTGATGTAGTTGTAAAAATTGTTTGGAATGAATGGAACAGAATAAGGTGGAAAAATTTCGGGAGAAATTGGAAATTGAAAAAGCAAAGTCAACTTATCCTTATCTTCTTCACAAAAATTCAAGCTCCAAGTATTTTTTTCCAAATCTTCATCAAAAGCTTTTTTTAACAATTCGTAGATTTCAAGCCTTATAAAATCTTGTGTTGCATGTCTTATGTTCGATATAATTTTTTTTGGTTTTTTTGAAGTTCCCTTAATATTCAAACAAGATCTACTTATTGTTAAATCTATATCTTCTGAAAATCTTTCAATCAAACCGTAAGCTTTTGAAAGGCAAGTACCACCTTTAAAAACAAGCTTTCCCTTCAATTCTTCTATTGAAAATAATTTCTCCAAAACATAACAAACCCAAATATCTTTTTCAATAATATCAAATCTCATTCCTAGTTCAAAAGCAACTTTTTGAATTAAATTTTTTCTTTCGATTTTGGATAATGTGGTGAATTTTTTCATTGTTAAATTGCAATAATTTTAGGAATAAAATCGGCAAGCCATCCCGAAACTTTTGATGACATTTTTTGCAAATATTTTTTATCAGAATCGCTCAAAACCTTAGAGCATCTAGCAACTGCAACATCATCAATTTTATTTTTTCCAAGATAATTTAATGCATTCAAAACCACCATTACAATTGATGGAATATTTGCAACTGGATTAGTTCTGATATGCTTAAAAATTATGGTATTTTTGCCAATTTGTTTGGTCATAGATTTGCCATGCGTCCAATAAATATTTTGAGATGGAACTTGATTGGAAAGCCCAAGCATATTTGCACATTTTGCTCCAGATGGATAAATTAAAACACCTGAATTTCTAGCAATTGTATTAGCAATTTCGTCCAAACTTGGCGGAATAATGCCAATGTCATTTTGAATTATGGGAAAATAATAAATGCCACGAATAATTCTAATAATTTTGTTGTCATTGTTGCTCGTATTATCATCAACCATTCTAGACAAGGCTTTATCGATGGCGTTTCTCGATCCTAGATCTTGGAAGTCTTTGGCGCAAAAAATCCAACCCCTTTTTTTAGACTTTATTTTTTTTAAAATTTTATCGGTAATCATAAAGATTTTTATTCAAATATTGATAATTTTTGTCAGATAATAATATACTTTTTTCTGACAGTCAATACTTAAATTTAACACAAAAAACCCCTTACTAAACCTTAACAACGCTATTCTCAACCTTAAATCCCAAAGCCTCATTTTCATAACTCAATTTAACATTTTGTCCTTCCGTAAGTTGTCCGCGCAGAATTTTTTCGGC
Organism: uncultured Alphaproteobacteria bacterium; assembly: GCA_903858915.1. Classification (GTDB taxonomy): domain Bacteria; phylum Pseudomonadota; class Alphaproteobacteria; order Rickettsiales; family UBA1997; genus CAILUF01. The sequence goes on from CAIOKL010000108.1 coordinate 1,918, forward strand.
TAAAATATTTTCAATTTCGCGTTGAATTACGCGTTTTAAAGGTCGCGCGCCATATTGCGAATCATAACCTTTTGAAGCCAAATAATGTCGAGCATTTTCCTCAAGAATAAGAGAAATATGACGATTTGATAATCGCGTCGCAAGCTTAGAAAATTGTACATCGACAATCGAATCCATATCGTTACGACTCAATTTATTAAACATAATAATTTCATCGAGGCGATTTAAAAATTCTGGCCTAAAATGCGACCTCACAACTTCCATTGCTTTTTCCTGAGACTTAACTTTATTAGTTAAATCCTCATCATCTTCATCAATTTCAACTAGGAATTGTGAACCAAGATTAGAAGTTAAAATAATAATTGTATTCGTAAAATTAACAATATTGCCGTGAGAATCGGTGAGCCTGCCATCATCAAGCACTTGGAGCAAAATATTAAAAACATCGTGATGCGCTTTTTCAACTTCATCAAACAAAATTACTTGATATGGGCGACGACGCACAGCTTCAGTTAAAACTCCACCTTGTTCATAACCAACATAGCCGGGAGGCGCGCCAATAAGTCGTGCGACCGCATGTTTTTCCATAAATTCACTCATATCGATGCGAAGCAAAGCACTTTCATCGTCAAAAATAAATTCGGCTAGCGCCTTAGAAACTTCGGTTTTGCCGACTCCCGTTGGTCCTAAAAACAAAAATGAACCAATTGGGCGTTTGGCATCTTGAAGCCCTGCCCTTGCTCGTCTAACCGCATTAGAAATTGCCGTTAAAGCGTAATCTTGTCCGACAACTCTTTTGCGCAACAAATCTTCCATTTTCAACAATTTTTCTTTCTCGCCCGAAATAATTTTATCGAGCGGAATTCCGGTGATTTTAGCGATAATATTGGCGATATCATCTTCCGAAACCGCTTCACGCAAAATATTGTCGCTCGAAGAAGCTTCGAGTTTCAATAATTCATTTTGAAATTCAGGAATTTTGCCGTAAGTAATTTCGCCCGCCTTAGCCAAATTGCCTTCTCTTTGGGCTTTTTCGAGTTCAAATTTAGCATTTTCAATTTTGCTTTTTAATTCATTAATTTTAACTCTTTTCATTTTTTCAGCTTGCCACAAACTCGACATTTCCGTCGACTTTTTTTCAAGAGTAAGAAGCTCTCCGGAGATTTTTTTCAATCTCTCTTTCGAAGAATTATCTTCTTCTTTTTTTAAAGCTTCACTTTCGATTTTTAGTTGAATAATTTTACGATCGATTTCGTCAAGTTCAGTCGGTTTAGAATCGAGTTCGATTTTCAAAGCACTCGCCGCTTCATCAACTAAATCGATGGCTTTATCGGGCAAAAATCGGTCGGTGATATAGCGATTTGAAAGCGTCGCGGCCGCAATTAAAGCCGAATCTTTAATTTTTATACCATGATGAACTTCATATTTTTCTTTGATGCCTCTTAAAATTGAAATAGTGTCTTCGACCGTTGGCTCTTCAGTGTAAACCGCTTGAAATCGTCGCGCCAAAGCTGGATCTTTTTCAATATATTTGCGATATTCATCAAGAGTTGTGGCGCCGATGCAATGAAGAGTCCCGCGTGCTAAAGCCGGTTTTAAAAGATTGGAAGCGTCCATCGCGCCGTCAGTTTTGCCGGCTCCGACTAACAAATGAAGCTCATCAATAAACAAAACGATGTCATCATTATTTTCGATTTCATTCAAAACCGCTTTTAATCTTTCCTCAAACTCTCCGCGAAACTTGGCGCCAGCGATTAAAGCGCCCATATCGAGCGCCATTAATTTTTTATTTCTCAAACTTTCGGGAACATCGCCATTAATCATGCGTACCGCCAAACCCTCGACAATCGCGGTTTTGCCGACCCCGGGTTGCCCAATTAAAACCGGATTATTTTTAGTGCGTCGCGACAAAACTTGCATGGCTCGACGAATTTCTTCATCGCGTCCGATAACGGGATCGATCTTACCATCGCGAGCTTTTTTGGTTAAATCTTGTGCGTATTTTTCTAAAGAGCGATAAGTATTTTCTGACGAAGATGAAGTGGCTTTTTTGCCGGCACGGATAGTTTGAATTGCATTGCGCAAGGCTTGAACACTAACGCCCGCAACCTTCAAAGCCAAAGACCCTTGATTAGTTTCATCTTCTAAAATTGCTTGTAACAAAATTTCAATTGAAACAAATTGATCTTGATTTTTTTGAGCTAATTTTTCAGCGAGCATTAAAACTTTCGCCAACTCTTGCGACATTGATATTGAAGACGCCCCGCTCCCATCAACTCGCGAAATTTTCTTTAAAGATTGCGCAATTTCGGCTCTTAAAATTTCAAAATTTCCATCGCATAAACCGATAATTTTCTGCACCAATGAATCTTCGTCATCAATCATCGCTTGAAGCAAATGTTCGGGAAGTAATTTTTGATGCGAAGAACCGAGTGCCAAGGTTTGCGCGTTTGCTAAAATCGTTTGTGATTTTTCAGTAAATTTTTCGATATTCATATATTTTTGTGAAGTTTTTATAAAAAATAATTTTCTAAAAAATTAAATAGAAATTTTAATTTTTAAATACAAGTGTTGTTTAAATTTTATTAAATAATTTTTCAAAAATTATTTAATACATTACAAAATTTCGTTCTTTTTTGGTATCGAGATCGAGTAAGTTCATCTCAACTCCACCAGCGCTTGATTGCATAAAATTAATTTTCGCGCTGTGAAAATTGTCATCTTTGGAATCGTAAAATTGAATAAGATTTCCCTCGCGAACTAAATTACCTTCGCCGATATCGATTTCGGTTTTATTTTCGTAATCATAACCGCTCCAAGCATGAGCATTTTTAACGAAAAAGCTTGATAAAAAAATTGCGCATGCAAGAAAAATTTTGAGGAATGTGAATTTCATGGTTGACTTTTTATGGTGATTAATATTTTATTGGCAAAATAATTTCTAAAAAATTAATTAATTATTTTTTTAAATCAAATATTTTTTCAATTTAAATTAGATTTTATTTTAAATATTATCGGGGCGTAGCGCAGTCTGGCTAGCGCATCTGGTTTGGGACCAGAGGGTCGGGAGTTCAAATCTCTCCGCCCCGACCATTTAAACTAAACCCACAAAATCATTTCAATTAAAATCTTTTAACAAAATTAAATCACCGATGAAAAAGGCTTTAATCACTGGCATTACTGGTCAAGATGGCTCATATTTAACTGAATTTTTATTGAATAAGGGTTACGAAATTCATGGCATAATTCGTCGCTCTAGCTCTTTCAATACTTCGCGAATCGATCATCTTTATAACGACAAAAACATTTACAATCAAAAACTTTTTTTGCATTATGGCGACCTCGGCGACAGCTCTTCGCTATGTCGCATAATCGAAAAAACCGCTCCCGACGAAATTTATAATTTAGGAGCGCAAAGCCATGTTAAAGTTAGTTTTGATATTCCCGAATATAGCTCTGACATTGATGCGGTTGGCACTTGTCGAATTCTCGATGCCATTCGCGACACGCGCATCAAAACCAAATTTTATCAAGCCTCTTCAAGCGAAATGTTTGGTAAAGTTCAAGCGGTTCCACAAAATGAATCAACGCCATTTTATCCTAGAAGCCCATACGGTTGCGCCAAACTTTATAGTCATTGGCTTACAGTAAATTATCGCGAAAGTTATGGAATTTTTGCATGTAGCGGAATTCTTTTTAATCATGAATCTCCGCGTCGCGGACAAACATTCGTGACGCGCAAAATCACTTGCGGAATTGCCGAAATTTTAGCCAAAAAAATTGATAAAATTTATCTTGGCAATCTCGATGCCAAACGCGATTGGGGCTTTGCCGGCGATTATGTTGAAGCCATGTGGCTCATGCTTCAGCAACCCGAAGCGGATGATTATGTTATTGCCACGGGAGAAACTTATTCGGTAAAAGAATTTCTTGAAGAAGCCTTTGGAATTGTTGGTCTGGATTGGCAAAAATATGTTGAAATTGATCCAAAATATTTTCGTCCCGCCGAAGTTGATTTATTAATCGGAGATTCTTCTAAAGCCAAGAAAAAACTGGGCTGGGAGCCAAAAACTAAATTTAAAGATTTAGTGAAAATGATGGTCGAAGCCGATATTAAAAACGCTAATTTATAAATTTTATTTCCAAAATTTTTACAAAAAATTATTTATTTTTTTGACGAATTTTTTCTAATAATTCCGACTCAATTTCTTCGACAGTTTTATAAAAAAAATCACGATTAAATAACCCTTCATGCGGAATTTTTAATATATTTTTTTCTTCAAAAAAAATTTCGCCAATTAACAAAATATCAACATCAATTTCGCGTGGAGCCCATCTTTCGGAATCTTTGCGTCCGATTTCTTTTTCAATTTTTTTAATTATTTCAAGAATTTTCAAAGGTTCAAAAATTTTCAAATCAATTTCCGCTGAAATTGCAATATTATAGAATTCTTTATTCCACTCGATTGGAGCTTGAGCAGGAAGCATCGCGGGATTTTTATAAATTTCTGAAATTTTAATATTTTGCAAAAATAAATAATTTTTTAATTTATCAATTGCATTGAAAATATTTAAATTTTTATCACCAAGATTTGAACCAATTCCAAATAATATTTTTTGAAAATTTTGA
>CAIOKL010000109.1 GCA_903858915.1 uncultured Alphaproteobacteria bacterium
ATATTGTGAGTTTTAAATGATTATTTTAACAGGTTTAGAATTAAAAAACGAAATATGAGGAATCCCACCTTAGAAGAGTCGAGTTTTTTTCAAAAACCGGCTCAAACCTTGGAAGATATACCTCAATCGTCTTATGCCGAAGAAGAGTTAAATGTTTTTCGAGCTGAATTTTTAACATCATTTTATCAAACAAAAAATGCATTAATCGAAGGCGTCGATATTTCATTGTTAGTTCCTCCAAATCAAAGATCGTGTTTTTCTTTGATTCATGAAGAATTTTCTAAGGCATCAGAGTTAGAGAAAGCTCAGGATATATTTAATAGTTTTAAGTTATTATTTACTTTTTACAGCCTATCGCGCATCCAACAAAATGAAGATTTAAAAAAAATATTTGAAGAAGATTTGGGGCAGTTAAAAAGTGATTTTAAAAAAAGAGGTTTTGAATTTGATAAAGAATTTCTTAAAAAATTAAAATTTAGACAAAGAGTTTATTTTGCAGATGCAGAATTTGAAAAATTTAAAGCTGAAAGCGATGATTTAAGCGAAGAAGCGTTGTTAAAAGCTCAAGATTTAAGAGTGAAAATTCATACAATTTTGAACGGCAAAGATCCGCATCAAGAGCATGTAAGATTTCATCGCGAGCGAAAAAAATTTATCGCAAAAAATTCCGATATTAACAAAGAAAATTTAAGTGGGGTTTTAATATATTTTAATCCCAACAAATCACTCTTGGAATTTCAGTTAGATCAAGAGAAATTGGGTGCGGATGATGATGAATTTAAGAGTTTTTTATATGAATATTATCTAAGACTTAATTCCTATAATTTATTAATAATTGAAAGAGGCGATATAATTCCAAGTGAACCGATAAAATTTCCCGATGGATTTAAAAAAAGTATTTTTAATGCGATGATTTTTTTGCATGATACCGAAAGAATGGCTAGAAATTTTGATTCAGTTTTTTGCATTAATCAAGATAATGAAAAGTCTTCAAATATTTATGATTTATTTTTGCATGGAGTTAGAAATCATTCAAACTCTAGGCTACAGGAAATTTTTATGCTGAGTTTTTTCATAGAAAATGGCGCGGTAATTAGCCATAAAAAAACCCCAGAAGAAACTATAGAAATTGAAAATAAATTATATGAATTTATTAAAATTTCCGACGAATCTAAGTTTGAAAGCGAAGAAGCTTTTTTTAATATTAGGGCAATTTCGCAAATAACAAAACTCAGTTTATTAAGTTTAAAAATAACTCAAGATCGATTAAAATCTTTTGCTAATGAAAAAATTCCATCCAAAAAGCGCAAAGAAGGCTTGGTAGAGTTAAGGGATTTTTCGAATCGCATTTCTAATAATGAAAAGACTGTGTTGAGTTTGCGAGGATTCTTGAATTACATCGACTATTTCGGAGTTTATGATTTTTTGTTTCAACACAAAGATTCAAAAGAGTATAAAGAAGTTCATAAATCGATAATTATATTGATTGGCAAGGAATCAACTCATTTGCCGATTCACGACAAAATAAAAAAAGAAGAGGAGGATAGAAAAGAGGCTGAAAAAAATGCCGAAAAAATGGCAGAAGAATTGTTGAATGAAGATAAAATGGTTAAAGAAGCGAAGGAAAATGCTAAAAAAATAAAGGAACAAAAAAAAACTCAAAAGGAAGTTAAGGCTCAAGATAAAAAAGCTCAAGAAAGCTTGGAAAAAGCCGAAGCCCAAGCAAAAGCTCAAGAAGAAACGGAAAAAAAAGCTCAAGCCGAAATCGAAGAAAAAGCTACTAAATTAATTGAAAAAACTTCAAAAGCGGTGCAAAAGGATTTTGAAAAATTTCATCCATTTTTCAATGAATTTAAAAAAGAATCGTGGATAAATCCAACCGAAATTGGAATTTTTGGAAGTAGAGTTTATAAAAAATTTATTGAAAATTTTTCTGATAAAAAAACTCAAGATTTGCAAACTCAATCGAGTGCCGATTTTGATTTTTTTTGCATCTCGGATCGAATTTTTCAATGCTGTCATGATGAAGTGGCTTCGGAAATAAATTTTCAAGAATTTCTTAAAAAATTTAACGAAAAAAATCCTAATTTTCAAGTCCGCATAAAAGAAGCGGGAGAAGATTCTAGAGTTAAAAAAAGTGTAAATTTTAATCAGGCTAAAAAATCATTAAATTTTAAGCTTGTTGCGAAAATTAATGGCGAAGATTTCGATTTCGATTTGAATTTTTACGATAAAATTTCTAAATCGCAAAATTTACAATGGCAATTTAACGGCGAAAGAATTATGGCGTCGGAATCCGCGGGAAAATTTGAATTGACGGTGAATAATTGCAATTGCGAAGCGGGACAAGAAATGAGTGTCGAAAATTTTGCAAAAGAAGTGCAGAAAAAAGATGGAGAAAACTTTATTTTTGATATTAATGACGGCGCGCGGGGATATTTAAATAGATGCTTGAATCAATCGGGAATTTACAAATATTTCCCCGAGCAAGCTATAAAAAGTTCTGAGCAAATTCTTGCAAAAGAATATCAAGAATATCGAGATTTTTTGAGGGGTCCGTCCAAAGATAATCCGGCTCACAAAAAAAGAATTGAGGATGCGATGCGGATTGTTGAGGAAGTTGAAAAAAATCCGTTTTTATTGGAAATTTTAAGCGAATCCAAGGACTCCGCCCAACTTGATCCTAAAGGTCCGGCGTCGAAAGCTAGCGGACAATCTTTAGTTGGTGAATCAAAATCTAAAACAAAAATTTGTTCTTAGTACGCTTGTCCCTCCCCCCGGCGCGAGTTCTTTTCGAAGAAAAGAATGAAGCGTTTACCAGCAAAAAAAATTTTACAAAAAAGATGATTTCTTGATTTTGTTTTTAATTGCTTCGTCGCTTTTCGAAATCAAAATTTCATTTTGATTTCGAAGACGAATTGCCCTGGGATAGCGTCGCCTTTGGCTCCTAATCCCGTTTCTTGCTAAAAATAGCCGTTTAGGCTATTTTTTTAA
>CAIOKL010000110.1 GCA_903858915.1 uncultured Alphaproteobacteria bacterium
GAATATTTTTTAGCTTAAAAACAAAATCAAGAAATTGTCTTTTTTGAAAAATTATTTTTAGAAATTTATACTTTGGCTCGAAACCGTTCATTATCTAAGCTTTTCTGACCCCTCACGGCTCTCAAATCGCAACTACCGTTGCGATTTTATCGCCTGCTCCCCCTCAAGGGGGGAGCTACAGCCCGTATGTTTTGCGAGTGTTTTTACAAAATGTAGGGGTGTAAGCCCGCGAGGGGAGGGTGATTAGACCGAGTTGTAAAATCTGAATCTTTTTTTATATCGAGATCTACATCTAAACAGGTTTTTAATGTATCTTCTTGTTCTTCTGGCGGTAAGGCAATTTAGAATTATAAAACCAGCTTTAAGAATTGGTTTTATTGCTTCTCTAGTTATCTCGCCTTTATGATATTTTAATATCGTATCAAAAAGTTTATTCCTGTTTTCTTGTATATAAGGCGGGATATTGCTTGCAACAAAGTTTGCGATTCCTTTGGTAGTATCTTAGCTTCTTTAATTGCCTCGCAATTTTCTTTTTTAATTTTTTTTAACCATTTCATAAGAACTAACCCTCAAAATAATTTTCAAAATATTTTTTTACAAACTCATAATCCATATCGCTATCATCTTTCTCTTTGAAATAAATTTTTAAAAATTCTACCACAAATTTTTCGGGATAAAAAGCATAAATAATTCTAATTCCACTGCGATTTCCCTTGCCCTTCAATGCTTTGCAAGAAAACTTTTTAAGTTTATAAATTTGAATAATTTTTTTATCAAAATTAGGAATTAGAAAAACCGCTTCATTGTTGATTCCCTGAATATGAAAAGCTTCAATCGCAAATTTTTTAGCGATTGCTAAATCTTCTTCGAGAGTGCGATATTTGCGAATAAGTTTTTTAAATTGTTTGTCAAATTTATCATTCCGTTCAAACTTAATTTTTTTCATAAGTTCGAACTGAGGTTTCTTTGGTGCGGTAAAAGACAGCTTCGTAGGAAATATTTTTGCCAATTTCGGTGGAAATCCACGGCACATCTTGATGCGAAAAATCAGAAAGCTCTTTGGCAGTTTTGTGTCCAAGGCGGGCAATTTCTTCGTCAATATGTTGGAGTTCGCGCCCTGAAAACACTGATAAATCGGGGCTGATAACGGGAATATATTTTTTTTGATCTTTATCAAAAAATTTAGTGGTTATTTCTTCGATTTTTCCCTCTTTAATCATTTCTTTAACAACAGCAGAAAACTCACGCGGAGTTGGTCCAAAATGATTTTTAATATAAGTGGCGCCGATTAATTGTTCTTCATATTTTTCGTAATAATCGAAATCACAAAAATATAAAATTTTATAAAGCACGGTTTGGCCAACATTGGGCAAGGCTCCAATTTTTTGGGTAATGTAAAGAAGGGCGTTTTTAAATTTTTCGACATTGCGCGCAGGAACGCTAATTCGTTGTTTTAGTTTTGGATTTTTTTTTGAAAGATTTTTTTCGAGAATAACTTCAACTTCCGCGGTTTCGCCAAAAATTTCTGTGGTGCTTATGCCAAGATTCATCGCCAATTTATCGGCTTCGGAAACGCGCAACTCTCTTTCGCCTGAAAGAATTTTAATTATCGTCGGGCGAGAAACGCCAATTATTCCAGCTAGTTTTGATTGCGAGATTTGATGTTTATTGATGAGATCTTTAAATTTATTACTCATGTTAAATTGTGTTTAAAAAAATTTATTTTTGAAATTTATTTAAACTTATTTTAAAAATTGTAAATATTATTGTCAATAAATGTGTAAATATTATTTACAATTTATATTATTTAAAATCGTAATTTCGCTTGAAATTTGCTCGCTAAATTTTCGATTATTTTGGCGCTAAAATTTTCGATTTCTTCAGAAGTAAGAGTTTTTTCACTCGATTGAATTTTGACACGCAAAGCCACGGATTTCTTGCCTTCTTCGATGTTATTGCCACTGAAAATATCGAAAATATTAACTTCTTTGACTAAATTTTTATCGAGGGCTTGAATTGATTTTGTGAGTTCGCCGACCAGCAAATTTTTATCAACAACAAAAGCGAAATCTCTTTCAACAATTGGAAAATCATTGCTTTGATAAGCTTTGCGCGAGATTGATTTTGAAGGAATTGGAAGAGATTCAACAAAAATTTCAAAAATATAAAGACGGGTTTTTAAATCAAAAAATTTGTTGATGGCGGGATGAATTTCGCCAAAATATCCAATAATATTTTTACCAAGTTTGGCGCAAGCAAAGCGATGCGGGTGATAATATTTCAAAGGCGAATCGCCAGTGATTTGAAGGCTTTCGGGCTTGATTCCAAAATGTTCAACGACATCAAAAAAATCTTTTTTGACATCAAAAAAATCGACATCGCGCTCGCTATGATAATGATTTTGTTCGGTATTTTTGCCGGCGCGAAGGCCTGAAATCATGGTTTTTTGCGAAGTTGGGCTTTCAAAAATATTGCCAATTTCGAAAAGTGCTAAATTTTGAAAATTGCGTAAATAATTTTTTTGATAAGAATTGATTAAGCCAATCGCCAGAGTAGGGCGCATGTGGTTTAGTTCGAGTGAAATTGGATTTTGTAAAATCAATTTTGGATTTTTTTGCGCAAAAATTTCAACAATTTTTTCATCAACAAATGACCAATTTATGGTTTCGGTTAAACCTTTTGAAGCCAATAAAATTCGGGCTTTGTGAAGTGGGTTAACAAAATTTTGAAAAACAATTTGAGAATTTTCTAAAATATTTTTTTGAATATTTTCATAGCCATAAATTCTTAAAATTTCTTCAACTAAATCTTCGCTTGAAAAAATATCATGTCGTTTACTTGGCACTTCAACCTTAAAATTTTTATCAGTTTTGAAGCCTAGAGAATTAAGGATTTCGATGGCTTGATCTTGCGAAATTTTGATGCCAATTAAGCTTTCAAATTTATTAAAATCAAAATCGATGAATTGTTGTGGAAAATTGTGATTTTCAACGAAAATTTCACTGGCTTCGCCACCGCAAATTTCAAGGATTAATTGCGTCGCCAATTCAATGCCATCAAGACAAGTTTGATAATCGACCCCGCGTTCAAAACGATGACGAGAATCGGATAAAATATTTAAAGATCGACCGCTTTGGGCGACAATTTCTTTGCTAAAAAATGCCGATTCGAGCAAAATTGCCGAGGTTTCGATTTCGCATGAAGAATGCTTCGAACCCATGACACCAGCGACGCTTAGAATATTATTTTCATCGGAAATTGTTAAGATTTTGTCATCAATTTCATGTTCAGAATTTTTTAACGAAAGAAATTTTTGATTTGGCGAAGCGTTGCCAATCGAAATTTTTTTGCCAATTTTATTTAAATCGTAAGCATGCATTGGGCGATTTAAAATATGCATGACAAAGTTTGTGACATCAACAATCGCCGAGATTGAATTCATGCCGGCGCTTTCAATTTTTTTAACCAACCATTCTGGAGATTGGCAATTTTTTAAATTTTTTAAAACGCGCAATGAAATCAACGGACAAGCCTGCGGATTTTGATTTAAAATTTCTAAATCAAATTTAAATTTGCTTGGAATTTTTGAAATTTTGGGAGTTTTTAAAGTGCCAATTTTAGTCGCCGATAAATCGCAAGCAATGCCGAAGACGCCTAGGCAATCGCCACGATTCGGCGTTATGTTGATTTCAATAATTGCGTCATCGATGCCAAAAACTTCAGAAATTTTAGTGCCGATGGCGAATTTTTCGTCAATTTCGATAATGCCAGAATCTTCGTTGCCAAGAGACAATTCGCGGGCTGAGCATAACATGCCATTGCTTTCGACGCCAGCGATTTTGGCCTTTTTAATAATCATGCCATTGCTTGGAATGGTTGAGTTGATTGGCGCGTAAGCCACTTTGATGCCAGCGCGAGCGTTTGATGCTCCGCAAATAATTTGTAATGGAGTTGCGCTGTCAATGGTTTCGACCGAGCAAATTTTGAGTTTGGTGGAATTCTCGTGAGGCTTGGCGTCGATGATTTTAGCGACCGAAAATTCCGCGAGTTTTTTGGATTTATCTTCGCAATTTTCAACTTCCAAACCAATTTTTGTAAGAGTTTTACAGATTTCTTCGAGAGAAGCGTTGGTTTCCAAGAATTCTTTTAGAGTCGAAAGGGCGAATTGCATAATGCGAAATAATTAAAATTATTGAATTTTGGAAATTTGTTCGAGTGATTTTTCAATAATTTTATTTTGCTCAATTTCTTTAAATTGAATCGCCGAAAATTGCTCAATTGCTTCATTAATAATGTTGGTTTTGACTTGACGAATGGCAGATTCTTCCTCGGCTTTCAAGCGTTCCAAGGCAATATCGCTAATTTTTTTAATTTGATCTTCCAAAGATTTTTTGGAATTAATTTCAATTTTTTTAGCCTCTTCGATGGCATCATTAATGATTTTTTGCGAATATTCGAGCGAGTGTTTGTGAAAAACTTGAGCTTCTTCAAGCAGTTTTTGAGCGCCTTCGCGTAATTTTTTTGCTTCCAAAATATCTTCGGCAATTTTTTTAGATTGAGAATCGAGTGCCTTGGTAATTTTTGGGAAAACAAACTTAATTAATAAACCAAGAAATGAGAAAAAGGCAATCGCTAGCCAAAATTTTTCGTTGAACATTTTAATTTGTAATTTTGTTTTTAATAATTTGCGTCAAGTTTTGAATAATCAATGAATTTGAAGTTTTTGAATTATCGACAAATTTTTTAATTTCGCTACGAGATTCTTTGATTTTTAATTCAATATTATGCTTTAATTCTTCGATAGATTTGTCGCGTTCTTGGTGAGATTTTTTAGTGATTTCTTCAATTTTTTGAAGATATTCGCGATTGGCTTTTTGAAAATTTTCCTGCCCTTTTTCATTTATTAAATCACATTGTTTCGTAATTTCTTCGGCAAGATTTTTGTCATTTTCAACTAAATCGTGACGCCTAGAAATTATTGAGCGAATTCGAGGAATAATCAGAAAATGCGCTGATAAATAAAGCACTATAAAACACAATGCAAACCAAAAAATTTGCGATGAATAAGTTGTAAAATCAAATTGAGGCATAATTTTATCAGTAAATAATTAAAATTTGGGCTTTGTGGTGTTTTAAAAATATTAGTTGGTGAATAAAACCAAGAAAGCCAATAGAACCGCGAAGATACCCATTGCTTCAGCTAAACCAACCGCGATGTAAATATATTTTTCGATTTTTGGAGCGGCTGAAGGATTGCGCGCGATGCTGTTGAAGAAAGATCCGAAGATGTTTCCGATAGCGATTGCGGCACCCGCCATGGCGATTGATAATAAACCAACACCGATAAATTTTAATGCAAGCATTTCCATAATTTAAAAAATTAAAGTTAATAAAAATTTACTCATTAACCCCATAGAAAAGGGAAAATATTTGGCGAATGAGCAACGCCAAATTCTCGAAAATAATTTAGTGCGCTTTCATTGTTTCACTTAAATAAGCGCAAACTAAAACTGAAAAAATATAAGCTTGAAGCACTGCTACGAAAAGCTCGAAGCCAGTCATTACGATGCTAAATAAAAATGGCAAAGCGCCCAAAACTCCAAGCGAAATAATGAAGCCGGCGATAACTTTGAGCAAAACATGTCCCGCGACCATGTTGGCAAAAAGTCGCACGGATAAAGTGATGGGGCGAATTAAAAATGAGAAAAGCTCGATCACAAATATGACGGGAGCCATCCAAATTGGAACTCCGCTTGGCAAAAACATGTGAATAAAACCACCAAAACCGTTACGAATAATTGCATAAATTGTGATAATAAAAAAGCACATTATCGCTAAAGATAAAGTAACCGCAACTTGGCTTGTGGCCGTGAAGCTGTAGGGAGTCATGCCGAGGCAATTGCACAATAAAATGAATGTAAAAATGCTAAAAATTAGTGGGAAGAATTTTTTGCCTTCGTGACCGATGCTTCCTTCGATTAAATTGTCGATAAATTTATAAACCGACTCCGCAATCATTTGTGTTCTAGAGGGAATTAAGAGTTTGCGACTTGTCGCTTTAAGCATGAATAATATAATTAAGGCGGTGGCGATTAGCATATAAAGCGCCGAATTAGTGAAGCTTAAATTGACATTTCCAACATGAATTGGATAAATTTCTTTTACTTTAAATTGGTCGAGCGGACTATGTTTTTCGTGAGTTTCTGAATGTTGTTCGGAAGTGTTTAAAGTTTCTTCTTGATTGAGCTTTTCGTTTGATTTATCAAGCGCTACGGAGTTTTTATTGTGTTCGTTAATTTGATTTTTAGTTTTGTGTTCCATGGAAATTTTTAAATTTTTAATTAACTAAAATTGAAAAAAAACTAGATTTATTTAATTAGCTCAATCAATATCAAAAAAGAAATACTTTTAATTTTTAAGTATAACAAAATATTTTTTGCTTAACATAAAGTCAAGTTATGAAATTTTTATTAATTTTTGTAAGCTTAATTTCTTTAGCTTTTTCGAAAGCTTATTCGCAAGAATTGCAGGCTCGATTTCAAGACTGGAGCGTTTTCAAAACCGAAAGAGGCGATAAAATTGTTTGTTATATTGCGTCAACGCCGATAAAAAGCGAAGGCAATTTTGATAAAAGAGGCGAGCCGTTTTTTTTGGTTACGAATATTGACAATGATGCTGATGAAATAAGCACTTCTTCAGGTTTTATTTATAACAAAACTTCGAATGTTGAATTAACTTTTGGTATAAAGAAATATTATTTATTTCCCTACAAAACCGTTGCTTGGGCGAATGATAAAAATGATGACGCCGACATCATTAAAGAGATGCAAACCAATGCAGAAATGATTGTGAATGGCGTTGCCCGCGATGGCAAAATTGCCGTGGACACATATTCCTTAATCGGATTTGTTCACAGCTATAAAAAACTTAAAGAAATATGTCAGAATATACATTAATTAATTTTGTAATAGTGCTGTTGGCGTTTACGGTTTGTTGCGTAATCTTGGTGCTGATTATTAGATCAATTTTGTCTTTAGTAATTTATTTTTCTTATAAAAAATACCTTAAATTAAAAGAAACTGCTAAAAAAATTTTACCACAAAGTAAAAAAAATTTTATCAAAGAAGATGAGGAATTAAGTCGCAAGAAGCAAGAAATACCTAAGGCTCATTCTAAAGTTAAGGCGGATAATTTATATGCTAAAAATCAACAAAAATTTGAAATTTTAAACGAAGATAAGCTTGATTTGGAAGAGGAAACTATCGTTGGAGTAGCTCCGGCTGTAGGGTTTTGGACGCGAAAAATATTTGGTGAAAGAATTGCCGTAATCATGGCTCAAGCTGAGTCTATGAAAAAAGGCGAGTCAACTAAATTTTGGCAAAATTTTATTAAAGCGAGTCGCGCTCAAGAGAGATCTAGAGGCAATCAATATAAACGAGGATAAATTTTATGAATACGAATTTAATCGATCAACAAATTATTGACAGTTTTTTTAAATATTACAAAAAAGATGTTAACGCAATTCAAGAAGATGAATTTAAAATTTTAAAAGAAAAAATTTCTCAAAATCTACAACAAATCATTGATTTACCTGAAGCCAAAGAGCTTTTTTTAATGGAATTTAGTGATTATAAATTTACTTTTTTTCATGTTGTGGCAAAATTTGGCAAAGCCGAAGATTTAAAAAAAATAATTAATTTAATCAGTCTAAAAAATATCAATATTTGTGATGTAAACAAATACACCGCATTGCATCACGCAACAATCAGCGGTAGATTGGAAAATGTTAAAATATTAATCGGATATGGCGCAAATATTAACGCGCAATCTTCCAATGAAACTCGAAATTGGTTGCCAATTCATTACGCCTCAAAATTTGATTTTAAAGAAATTGTTGAAGAATTTATTCACGCAGGAATTGATAAAGAAGTAAAAACCGCATTTGGACTTACGCCGTTGAATGTTTCGGCGGAGTTTGGATCTTGTAGCGTTGCAGAATATTTAATCTCAATTGAGTGCGATTTAAACACCGAAACTATTTCCGAAAATCAAAGATTGTCCCCGTTACATTTTGCGGTTCTTGGCAATTTTTATAACATGGTTATTTTATTAATTTCCTCTGGAGCTGATCGAAGCAAGAGAACGCTAGATGGCGATAATGCATTAATTTTGGCGACCAAAAGAAATTTTATAAAAATTTCCGAATATCTTGTGGTTTGTGGTTTGGAAGGTTTAGATATTGCCTACCAAATTTCCATCAAGAAAGATTTTCGAGAGCTAGAAATTGTTTTGAAAGATTATGTTATCGCCAAAGATAAATTATTCAGCGATGCAGAAATAACGCGCATTTCCCGAGAATTGGTTGAATATATTGTTAAAATTAAACCACAAACTCTTGATAGTGATTATTTTGAATTATTTGGATCCATTAAGGTTAGCGGTTATTTTTTATGCTCAATTAGAAAGGATTTTGGCTTATTTAAAAAACGCAGTTTAAGCTTGCAAAAATTCGTCGAAGAGTGCAGTTTAACTATTTTGGCGAATAATCTTAAAAAACTCGAGGATATTGTGACTCATTGTGAGTTATTAAAAAGATACGGAAATTCTTAAATATTGTGATCGAAATTTATCAGGCATAGTCTTTGTGCGCCCAGATTTAGAGGGGCATAACAATTGCTCACCTTTATATAAAAATTTAAGAAATTAGATTCAAATTTTTCATTTCGGCTTTAATTTTATTTTGCGCTTCTAGAGACGGCGCAACGAGTGGAAGCCTTATTTCATTTTCGCAAAAGCCCATTAAACTCAAAGCATATTTTACGGGAATCGGATTGGTTTCGCAAAACATTGCTGAATGAAAATTAGTTAATTGATCTTGAATTTTCACCGCAGTTTTGTAATCCGAAAGTGCAGTAGCTTTTTGCAAATCACTCACCATTTTTGGTAAAATATTTGAAGAAACCGAAATTATGCCATTGCCTCCCATGGCATTAAAACCAACGGCCGTAGCGTCTTCGCCCGATAAAAATAAAAAATCTTTTTTGACTAAAAGTTTTAAGGTGGCAACGCGTGCTAAGTCTCCCGTGGCGTCTTTAATTCCGATAACATTTTCGAGTTCAGAAATTCTTGCCAAAGTTTGGTCTGTTATATTAATCACTGAGCGACCGGGGATGTTGTAAATAATTAACGGAATTTCACATTTGTTAAGCTCTTTAAAATGTTGATAAATTCCTTCTTGAGTCGGTTTGTTGTAGTATGGAGCAACGATTAAACAAGAATCCGCACCAATTTTTTTAGCATGATTTGTCATGGCAACGGCTTCCGAGGTAGAATTTGAGCCAGTTCCCGCCATTACTTTAACTTTACCGCCGGCAACTTTTACAGCTATTTCAACTAAACGATTATGTTCTTCGTGAGAAAGAGTTGGCGATTCGCCCGTTGTCCCGCAAGGCACGATACCATCAATGCCATTTTTAATTTGAAATTCAATTAAATGACTAAAAGCTTTTTCGTCAATTTGATTGTTTTTAAAGGGCGTAACGAGTGCTGTATAAGTGTTTGTAATCATGAAATAAAAAATAAAAATTTGAATTGATTTTGAAATCATAAATTTCTATCTTTAACAAATCAATATTTCTAGTTAAATTTTTATCAATTAAAAAAATTTTAAGAAGTCATGAATAATCCATTGATTAATTTTGCCGATGCAAATTTTGTTGCGAATCAATATTTGCCAGTTTTTATATTTTTAATTATCGCAATTGCCTTGTCTTGCGTAATAATTGTAATTCCATTTATCATAAACAAAATGCGTCCCGATGACGCTAAAAATTCGCAATATGAATGCGGTTTTGAAGGCGAAGGATCAGCTCGCGGTGACTTTAAAGTTCAGTTTTATTTGGTGGCAATTTTATTCATTATTTTTGATTTGGAAGTGGCATTTTTGTTTCCGTGGGCGGTGACTTTGCGTGAAATCGGCGTCGTTGGTTTTTGGTCAATGATGGCATTTTTAGGCATTCTTACCGTTGGGTTTGTTTATGAATGGAAGAGAGGCGCTCTTGAGTGGAGATAATATCACATCCGCTCTTACAATCGCTGAATTTGTGATGATTAAGAATATCCAATATTAAATATTATACAAAATAATTTTTAAAAATCGTAATTTTTTTTAAATGAAAAATACAAATAATTTAAGTCCGTTGAATCAAGATTTACTTATCAGTCAGCTCACCGACGAAGTTAAAAATCAAGGCTTTGTAACGGCAAAACTTGATGATCTAATCAATTGGGCGAGAACGGGTTCATTGTGGCCAATGACATTCGGTTTGGCGTGTTGCGCGGTTGAAATGATGCAAACCGCAGCGAGTCGCTACGATCTTGATCGTTACGGCATGATATTTCGTCCGTCGCCGAGGCAATCCGATGTTATGATTGTTGCGGGAACTTTAACCAATAAAATGGCGCCAGCGCTTAGAAAAGTCTATGACCAAATGGCCGAACCGCGTTATGTAATTTCGATGGGAAGTTGCGCAAATGGCGGTGGTTATTATCATTATTCTTATTCGGTGGTGCGCGGTTGCGATCGTATCGTTCCCGTCGATGTTTATATTCCGGGATGCCCGCCAACCGCTGAGGCTCTGCTTTACGGCTTAATGGTTTTGCAAAGAAAAATTAAAAGAACTAAAAATTTTAAACGCTAATTTATGTTTCAAGATCTTCCAGCTCAAGCGCAATATATAAAATCGAATTTTAATGATATAAAAATTATTGAGCCAATCGCCAATGATAATTTAATAATTTATGTCGATAAAAATAATCTAGAAAATTTTTTGACTTTTTTGAGAGATGATGCGCAACTTTCTTTTAAAACTTTAGTCGATGTTTTTGGCGCGGATATGCTTGGAATAAGGTCTCCAAGGTTTGAAGTAATTTACAATTTATTGAGTTATAAACTCAATAATCGCATCACCGTTAAAGTGGCGATTGATGACGCCGTTGAAGTGCCAACGGTTTCAAAAATTTTTAGTTCGGCGGGTTGGTTTGAGCGCGAAGCTTTCGACATGTATGGAATTGTTTTTACCAATCATGAAGATTTGCGTAGAATTCTTACCGATTATGATTTCGAAGGCCATCCTTTGCGCAAAGATTTTCCGTTAACGGTATATAAAGAAGTTCGTTATGACGAAAATCAAAAAAAAGTTATTTACGAAGATGTTAAATTAACTCAAGAATTTAGAAATTTTGATTTCGAAATGCCTTGGGAAGGCGCAAAAAAAGCTGTTCAAAAAAACAACAATTAATTAAAAAAAATAATCATTGATAATTTTGATTTTAATTAAAAATTTAAAAAATTATCATTAAAAAAATAGTTTATTTACGCTAAAAATTTTATGGAAAATTCTTTAAATAAAATCAAAATTTCATTTATAAATTCAACCAAAGGCTTAGAGAATTTTTCAGTCATTACTTGGTATTGGGGCGCTTTGACTTACTTTTTGGCATATTTTGTTTTTAATAAATTATTAAAAAAAACTAACCTCAGTTTTTTGATATATTCAATATCAATTTTCTTTATAATTTATTTTATTTGGCACATTTACGCAACCATAAAATGCGCGCCTAAGCGCCCAAAATTAAGCAAAGAAGAAAAAGAAAAATTAAAAATCGAAAATGGTGGCGCATCGAAAGCTTTTCTCAGAAAATTATTTTTACAAGAATCGATTACCGAACTAAATTCTAGAAATATTTTAATCGCCATTGATTTATTCCTCATTCTGCATTTTTATTCATACATTGGTTAAGTTTCGCTCGTATAATTTCATGAAATTTTTTTCTTTAATCGCGTTTTTTGCTGTGGCATTTTCTTCAAATATTTTCGCAACAAATATTGCAAATGATAATCGCGTTTATAATTGGAAAGTAATTAGAATTGTCGATGGCGACACCTTGGAGATTGCCAATGAATTTTTGCCGGAAGAACTAAAACTTTTTGTTAGAATTAAGGGAATCGATACTCCCGAAAAAGCCCCGCGCGCCAAATGCTCAAAAGAAAATATTTTAGCACAAAAAGCTTCAAATTATACTAAAAATTCTATTGAAAAAGCCCAAAAAAATCGCCAAAAAATTACTTTTTCGGAGATTAAATGGGATAAATATGGCGGAAGAATTGTTGCCAAAGTGATGATTAATGAGACTGATTTGGGTCAAGAGCTTGTAAGAGGTGGGCTGGCAAGAGTTTATAATGGGGAGAAGAAAAAAAGTTGGTGCAATTAACAATTCCAATTTTAAATGATGCAATTGAATTTATCGCAATATTAAATTTGCGTTGCAAATTTAGCTTTCAGTTGAATCGTTTCACGGCGAATGAATCGCCGTATCCGTGATAAAAGTTTGGTTTATCTCCAACATTTTAATTAAATCTTGTAAAGCTTTCGAGCCGTAGCTCCCCCCTTGAGGGCTTACAAACCTACACTTAGCAAAAAAACTCGTCAAACTTACGGGGTCATCACCCTCCCCTTGCGGGCTTATGCCCCTACAATTTTCTACAAGCTCGGAAGAGCTTCAGTCTGTAGCTCCCCCCTTCAGGGGGAGCAGGCGAGCGATTGCAACCGTAGTTGCAAATCGGGAGCCGTGGGGGGTCA
>CAIOKL010000111.1 GCA_903858915.1 uncultured Alphaproteobacteria bacterium
CGTTGATAATCCTCATCTTGACGTCGATTATTCAATCAAGCTAACCTGCCCCGAATTTACTTCGATTTGCCCAATCACTTCGCAACCCGATTTTGCCCATTTAATCATCGATTACGTCCCTAAAAACAAAATTGTCGAAAGTAAATCATTAAAGCTTTACCTATTTTCTTATCGCAATCACGGCGCTTTTCACGAGAATTGCACCGTCCAAATCGCCAAAGACATCATCGATTGCATTAAGCCAAAATGGTTTAGAATTTCTGGATTTTGGTATCCGCGTGGCGGAATTCCAATTGATGTTTTCTTTGAATTTGGGCAATTGCCAAAAAATATTTACGTAAAAGAAAATCAATCTTATCAATATATTCCAAGACATTAATATGATCATAACTTTACCGAATATAAATCCGATCGCCTTTTCCATTTATTTTCTCGATATTCGCTGGTATTCGCTCGCTTATATTTTTGGAATTTTATTCACATTTTCTTGGCTAAAATATTGCAATAAATCACAAAAATTTTTAAGCGATAAAGCGCTTGATGATTGGATGGTCTTCGCTATTTTGTCAATAATTTTGGGTGGTCGTTTTGGTTATGTTTTTTTCTACAATCCTTCATATTTTTTAAGTCATCCTCTTGAAATTTTTGCCTTCTGGCAAGGCGGAATGTCATTTCACGGCGGATTATTTGGAGCAATTTTTGGCATGTGGCTTTTTGCTAAAAAATATAAAATAAATTTTTGGATTTTATGCGATAATTTAGCGGTTTCCGCCCCTTTTGGCTTACTTTTGGGACGAATAGCTAATTTTATTAATCTTGAACTTTATGGTCGTCCAACTTTTGCGAATTTTGGCGTTATTTTTCCCAATTCTGATGGCTTACCGAGACATCCGAGTCAACTTTATGAAGCTGGGCTCGAAGGCATAATTTTACTTTTAATTTTAATGATTCTTTATTTTAAGACTAACATTAAAAATTTTCCAAAAAAATTAAGTGGAATTTTTTTAGCGGGATATGGAATTTCTAGGTTTATCGTTGAATATTTTCGCGAACCAGATCCACAAATTGGTTTTCTTTTTGACATTATAACGATGGGACAAATTTTATCTTTTCCCCTAATTTTTTTAGGATTTTTGTTAATTTTTTCTAATTTTAAAAAATAACAAAAAATACAAGAATAATTACTAATAATTAATTTCGTTTTACGGCTTGTTGATGTTAAAAAAAATTAATTCCAAATTGAAATTTTTTCAAAAATAATTAAAAAATTCCTTGCCAAATTCCCACTCTTTGCCCCTCAAGGACTCAATATAAAAAACCAGCGCCGAATCAATCAATT
Organism: uncultured Alphaproteobacteria bacterium; assembly: GCA_903858915.1. GTDB lineage: Bacteria > Pseudomonadota > Alphaproteobacteria > Rickettsiales > UBA1997 > CAILUF01. The sequence goes on from CAIOKL010000111.1 coordinate 1,340, forward strand.
AAGCCTTCAAAAAATAATACAATTCTTAATATTTGATTCTTTTAAGCCTGAGTGCCTGTCAAGCAAATTATTTATCAAATCATAAAATTTTTTTCTTTACCAAATTGAAATTTTAGATGAATATGATTTCCAAATATAAATAAATTTTTTAAAAGATAATCGTTTAAATAACAAAAAAATGTCTGTCGAACAAATCAATCCTCAAAAAGCTTTTGAGTTGTTAAAAAACCAAAAAAACTCAGTCTTAATTGACGTGAGAACTAACGAAGAATTAAATTTCGTTGGCGTTGTCGATGCATCATTTTTTGAGAATCGTATGATTTTTTTACCTTGGCAAACTATGCCACAAATGCAACAAAATCAAAACTTCGTTAGCGATTTACTCGCCAAAGTTAACAAAGATAATGAGGTTTTGTTTTTATGTCGAACTGGTGGTCGCTCAAATCAATCGGCAAATTTAGCCTCATCTTTGGGTTTTAGCAAATGCTACAATATTGTTAACGGCTTTGAAGGTGATTTGGATTCAAAAAATCATCGTGGCTTAATTAATGGTTGGAAAGCTTCAAATTTACCTTGGGAG
>CAIOKL010000112.1 GCA_903858915.1 uncultured Alphaproteobacteria bacterium
CTCCGCATCGCCAACAAGTTGGCTCTGCGACTCTCCCGCAAGGGGAGAGTGATGACCCCGTAAGCTTGACGAGAGTTTTTTTAAGCGTAGGTTTGTAAGCCCTTGAGGGGGAGCAGGCTCCGAGAATTTAACGGTAGTTAAATTCGCGGAGACGTGGGGGGTCAGAAAAGCTAAGATAATGAACGGTTTTCAACCAAAGTAGAAATTTATTAAAATAACTTTTTCGAATTTTTTTATTTCAACTTTTTATATAATCTTAAAAACGCTGTCGTTGTATATTTTTTGACCCCCCACGGCTCCCAAATCGCAACTACCGTTGCGATTTTATCGCCTGCTCCCCCTCAAGGGGGGAGCTACAGCCTCATACACAAATTCAATCTAAACAACTCAAGCAAACTTTCTCGATAATCGAATTGGTTAAAATTCTTTTTGCTTGCGGAATGAATAAATTGGGGGAAGGGAAGTCATTAGAACTCAAGCCCAAACCATCAAACCCCAAACCCATCTCCAAGAAACCATTTTCAATCAAAAAATTTAATTTTTTGAAATCAAAAATTTGGGAAAAGTTTTTGTTCAAATGTTTTTTGAAAATCGCCTCCGAGATGCCGTCTTCTAGGCGCAAACCCATCATGATAATTTCTTCGATCAAAGCGCTTTCGTCAATATCTTCAATTTTTTGAATGCCGTTTTTTTGTTTGTGATTTTGGTCGATCCAAGCTTTGGGTTCGGCGATCATTTGCACCGCTTGACGAAATTTTTTATTTTTAAAATATACTCGCGAGTGAGCGCCGGCACCGATTCCGATATAATCAGCGCTATGCCAATAAGCCAAATTATGAAGAGATTCGAAATTTTTTAAACTATAATTTGAAATTTCGTAATGGCGAAAACCCTTGCCAATCATGGTTTCGTTGGTGGTTTCGTAAAATTGCGCCGATAAATTTTCGTCGGGCATAATAAATTCTTTGCGTTGAAATTGGCTAAAAAATTTGGTGCCTTTTTCAATCGTTAATTGATATAAAGAAAGGTGAGGAGTGTTGAAGCTCAAGGCTTTATCGAGTTCTTCTTGCCAAGATTTTATAGTTTGATTGGGGCGCGCGTAAATTAAATCGAAAGAAAAATTTGCAAAATATTTTTGTGCTAATTTGATGGCATTTTCGGCTTCATTAACCGAATGTTCGCGTCCTAAAAATTTTAAATCAATTGCGTTCAAGGCTTGAATCCCTAAGGACAAACGGTTGACGCCAATTTTTTTTAAATCCACAAATTTTTGCGCTTCAACCGAAGTTGGATTGGCTTCTAAACTGATTTCGCAATTTTCTAAAATCGTAAATTTTTCGGCGATTTTTGCTAAAATTTTTTCGACCAAAGAGATTGGCATTAAAGACGGCGTCCCGCCTCCAAAAAAAATTGTTTTAACATTTTTTTCGACAATACTTTCGCTAAAAAAATTTATTTCGTGGCAATAACTTTCAAACATTTCGTGGTAATCAATATCGCTTCGAACGTGTGAATTGAAGTCGCAGTAAGGGCATTTCGAGAGGCAATAAGGGTAATGAATATAAATTGAAAGCATAATTTTTAATTATTTTGAAATAAATTGCCTTGAAGAAAATATGGATTAATTGTAAATTTAAAAGAAAATTATTTTTTATGGAAACAAATTCACCTTATTATTTACAAATTGCCATTGTGGTTTTTCGCGAAGTTTTAGAAATCGCCTTAATCCTTGGTATTCTTATTTCGGCGACCAAAGAAGTTGAGAATCGCACTAAGTGGATTGTGGCAGGGCTTGGCTTGGGAGTTGGTGCCTCGGTGTTATTGGCATTTTTCACCGACCGCATTTCCTCTACGCTTGACGGCATGGGGCAAGAATTTTTCAACGGTCTAATTTTACTTTCGGCGTCTTTCATGATTGGCTGGACGGTGTTGTGGATGCAAAAGCACGCCAAATCTTTGTCGGGCGAGTTGAAACGCCTTGGCAATTCGGTGAAAGAAGGCAAGAAACCGCTTTACGCTTTGATGATTGTGGTGTTGCTTTCGGTGATTCGCGAAGGCGCGGAAATAGTGCTTTTTTCCTACAGTTATTTCGTTTCGGGAGTTGAAGTTTATCAAATTATTGTCGGCTTATTGACGGGATTATTTTGCGGAAGTTTACTCGGCTTGGCGCTTTATTTTGGCTTGCTCAAAGCCTTCGGCAAATATTTTTTCATGGTAAGTAGTTGGCTTTTAATTTTTTTCGCATCGGCGACAGCGACTACGGGCATAAGGTTTTGGTCAGATGCGCAAATCGTTGATCCACTTATCGATCCAATCTTTGACGCTTCGCAAATTTTATCACAAAATAGTATTTTCGGCAAATTTTTGCATTTAGTTTTCGGCTATATCGACAAACCCTCATTAACGCAATTAATCACCTATTTTGTAGTGCTCATCGGGCTTGCCGTCGGTTTAAAAATTGCTAAAAAAATCTAGTTAAAATGAATATTCTTCACGAAATTTATCAACATAAAATTATCGAAGTTCGCAATCGCAAAAAAATTATTTCGGTGCAAGAAATTTGTGCTAAAACCAAGTGCAACGCCCTTCCAAAAGATTTTTATCAAGCTTTAAAAAATCGCAATGATAAAAATGAATTAGGTTTAATTTGCGAAATAAAACGTGGATCGCCTTCAGCCGGAATCATCGTCGACAATCTGGATGTCAAAAAACTTGAGGAAGCGATTCAGAAAGACA
>CAIOKL010000113.1 GCA_903858915.1 uncultured Alphaproteobacteria bacterium
AAAATAAAATTTATTTTTATCACGGCTAGGTAGCAAAGTGGTAATGCAGAAGCCTGCAAAGCTTCTATGCGCCGGTTCGATTCCGGCCCTGGCCTCCACAATTTAAAATCCCCGCTTCCAATAATAAATTTTTTTCGATTAATAAAATCGCCAATCAAAATTATTTTCTTTTAGTAATTTTTGGATCACGCAAATAAAGTGGTAAAATATCTTGCGAATCTTTATTTTGCAAAAACTTTTTTTGTCCGTAAATCGCCACATCTTTAGCCAAAATCATATCCTCTTGATTCGATTTTAACAAATGTTTATCAAAAATTTTATTCGCCGAACCGCATAAAAATTCATCTTCTTTGATTTCTAACAAAACATCTTCGACATTACTAATCATTGGACTCACAACCTCTTCAAGATTATTATTTACAATATATTTTGCGTAATAAATTTCCTCGCCATTAGCTTGAATTGCAACATTAATTTTGGAATAATTTTGTGAATATTTGTAAGCCAGAACTTCACAACAATTTACCGCTAAAACTGGTTTTTGCGTAGTAATTTTAATAATTTTTAGCACCGCCAAAGCAACTCTGATGCCGGTGTAACTTCCCGGTCCATTCGTGCCAATTATTAATTCTAAATCGTCAAAGGTAATTTTATTGGCGTCGAGCAAATTTTTTATTTCCAAAACCAACATTTCGGAATGTTTGGCTTCCTGAAAATAATTTTTTTCTCCTAAAATTTTTGTATCTTTAATTAGAACAATTGACATCGAGGAAGTTGAGCAATCAAAGGCTAAAGTAAGCATTAATTTAAAACCGTTTTTGAGCTTGGAATATCTAGGGAAAAATTGGGAATTTTAATTTCAAAAGTTTCTTTGTTTAATATTTTTTCCATACGATATTTACCCGACATTATTCCTGATGGATATTTTAAATGAACACCGCTGGAATATTGATAGGCGCCATTTGGTAAAATTAAAGGCTTTTCGCCAACAACACCCTCGCCTTCTATTTCTTGAACATTGCCACATTCGTCAACAATGCGCCAATAGCGCGATAATAATTTGATGGATTCTGTGCTTTTATTTTTTATGCGAACATGATATGCCCAAATAAATAATTCGCCAATTTGACTAATTTTATTGTCGACAAATTCAGGCCAAACGCTAACTTCTATGTCATTGGTGATAGCAACATAAGGCTTTTGTTGCAAAAGTTCGTTGGGAATTAAAAATTCATTTGCGGATTTGAAAATTTGGGAAAAAGTTTTCATTTTTAGAAAGTGATTTTTGAATTCAATTAGTTATAATTCTTAACGAATAATTTAACGATTACATTCTTTCTGTCAAGTCAACAACTCTAATCAATTCTTTTAAATCAATAAGCCCTTCCACGACTTTTTCCAAGCCATCTTCAACCATCGGAACAAATCCCGTACTAAGCGCATATTTTAACATGTCTTTACGAGTTTGACCTTGAACAACCATCTCATCGAGTTCGCGATCAAAAGGCAATATTTCAGAAATCGCTATACGCCCTTTATATCCAGAGCCAGAGCATTTTTCACAACCAACCGCTTTGAACAATTTATTAACTACAGCGAAACGACTTCCGAGTAATTTCTTTTCATGGTCTTCGATTGGCGCTTCTTTTTTACAATGAACGCATAATTTTCTAGCGAGCCTTTGCGCAATAATTCCAATCAATGAACCCGACATTAAATAATTAGGAACTCCAATATTCATCAATCGCGGAATGGCACTTAGCGCGTCGTTTGTATGCAGAGAACTGTAAACTTGGTGACCCGTCATCGCTGCTTGAATAGCGGTAATAGCCGTTTCTTTATCACGAATCTCACCCACTAAAATTACATCGGGATCTTGGCGCAAAATGGCTTTAATACCCGTCGCAAAATCCATACCGATATCATTTTTAATATTTGATTGACGAATCAGCGGAATGTGATATTCGACCGGATCCTCAAGCGTCATAATATTTTTATCGATGGAATTTATGTAGTTTAAGATTGTGTAAAGAGTGGTGGTTTTACCTGAACCCGTAGGACCCGTAAGAATTATAACGCCCTCAGGTCTTTTAACAATTCTTTTTAAAATTCCGATACAATATTCAGAAAAGCCAAGCTTATCAAGAGTCATCACCGATTGCTTTTCATCAAGAATACGCATAACGATATTTTCGCCATTGATAGTTGGCTGAGTCGAAACACGAAAATCGATTTTTCTACCTAAAATTTCAGATTCGATACGACCATCTTGAGGTTTTCTGGTTTCGGCGATATTCATTCCCGCCATAATTTTAATACGCACCGCAATCGCTGACCAGTAGTCTTTGTGAACGCTTCGTATTTGCACCATTTTTCCATCGATACGATAACGAACGCGCAAAAATTGCGCCTCTGGCTCAAAGTGCAAATCTGATGCGCCGTGGTGAACCGCGTCGTTCAAAACCGCATCAACCAAACGCACCATCGGACTTTTATAATCGCCTCGCAATTGCGTTTCATCATTCATTTTCGCCGCACCGCCACTCTCAATCTCTTTCAAGATACCTTCGATCGACATCTCATAATCATAATATTGATCGATGGATTGCATTATTTCCGTTTCAGAAACGAAAACTGGATCAATTCTAAAATTTGGTGGAAAAAATCGACGCATTTGATCGATGGCAATAATGTCGAAAACATCGACCATCGCTACTAAAATCGAATCCGCGGTATATGAAACGGGGATTAATTTATTATGAACTGCGAAATCTTTAGGAATTTTTTTAACTAATTTTGAATCGACAATCGACGCTTTTAAATCGAATTTTTTGAGACCGGAAGATTCGTTTAGAATTTCGCCCAAAGCACCTTCGGAGATGAAACCCATATCAACCAAAATCACACCTAAACTTCTATTATTGCCAATTCTTTCTCGTTCTTTTAAGGCAATATTTAATTGATCTTCCGAAATAACTTTTTTATCCAATAATTTACTACCAACATCAGACCCAGAAGAGATTGGCGATTGTTGTATATTTTGAATAGTTTTATTATCAATAATTGGTTTTGTCATCGCGTAAAAAATTGGTTTTTTTAAATTTGCTATTGTTAAAGTCCAAAGTCAATAATTTAAAATTTTTTGTATCATATTTTTTTATTTTAATTAATTTTATTACAACTTTTCGTAAATTTTATTTATTTCAATTTTTAAATTCATGTCTGTAGTTGTTAGATTTGCGCCATCGCCAACCGGCTATCTCCATATCGGCGGAGCGCGCACCGCTTTATTTAATTATTTATTTGCCAAAAATAATTCTGGAAAATTTTTATTACGCATCGAAGATACCGACAAAGAGCGTTCAACAAATCAAGCAATTGATGCGATTTTACAAGGTCTTGATTGGCTTGGCTTAAAACATGATGGCGATTATATTTTACAATCCAAAAATCTGGCGCGCCATTCTGAAGTTGCTCACCAACTTCTTGAAAAAAATCAGGCTTATCTTTGCTATACTTCCGCCGAAGAGCTTGAAGAAATGCGTAAAAATGCCGAAAAAAATGGTCAAGTTTTTCGTTTTAAAAGTCCGTGGCGCGATAAGGCGATGTCCCAATCGTCAAGCATTAAGCCCGTAATTCGTTTAAAAGCTCCGCTTGAAGGTTCAACGATTATTGACGATTTAGTGCAAGGCAAAACCGAAGTCAAAAATAATGAATTAGATGATTTAGTTTTACTCAGAAGTGATGGTTCTCCGACTTACATGCTAGCGGTTGTAGTTGATGATCACGATATGGAAATTACCCACATTATTCGTGGCGACGATCATTTTACCAACGGCTTTCGTCAAAAAATTATTTATCAAGCTTTGGATTGGAAAATTCCACAATTCGCTCACATTCCTTTGATTCACGGTGCCGACGGCGCTAAAATGTCGAAACGCCACGGCGCAACCTCGGTAATTGAATATAAAAATCTTGGATATTTACCCGAAGCTTTGCGAAATTATCTTTTAAGACTCGGTTGGTCGCATGGCAATGATGAAATTATTTCCGACGAACAAGCCATCGCATTATTTAACGCATCAAGCATTGGCAAGTCTCCATCTCGTTTTGATTTTGCAAAATTAAACCATCTTAACAAACATTATATTAAAAATAAAAGTAATGATGATTTGATAATTCTAGTTAACGAATATTTAAAACACCCAATTTCTGATGATACTCAACAAAAATTTTCAAAAATAATTAATTTTTCAAAAGAAAAAGTTGAACTAATTCCACAATTGGCAAAAATTTGCGAAATTTATCAAGAAAATTTTCGTGAGAAAATCAATGAAATTGATCAAAAAATTATCGATGAGAAAAAAATAATATTACAAAATTTAAAAGATTTATTCCTAGAAATTAATGATTGGAACCATGATTCTATAAAAAATAATCTTGATGATTTTTGTAAAAAAAATAATTTAAAAATTAAAGATTTTGGTCCGGTTTTAAGAATCGCTTTAACATTTTCTTCATCTTCCGCTGGCGGAATTTTTGAAGTCGTGGAACTTCTTGGAAAAAATGAAGTAATTTCAAGAATAAATCTTGCGCTTTAATTCTAAAAAATTAAAACTTTTTTAGAAAAATTTAATTAAATTTTAAAAAATTATGAAAAAAATTTTAGCTTTATTGAGTGTTGTTTTGTTTACAATTTCTAGCGCTAACGCCGGAATATTAAGCCCTTTTGCTAGCACTTTTGCAACCATCGAATTAGGAAAATCAGTTTTATCCCATAAATCAATTAATTCCAAATTCGAAAACAGCAATGATTTTTTTGAAAATTTACGCCAATTTGAAGACATCGCTTTGGGTGGTCATATTCGTTTTGGACTTATCGGCGTCAATGTCAATTGGTCACAAACTTCGCTAAAAAATAATCGTCTTAATGGTTTTAATTCTTTAGAAACTTCCGCCAAATATAAATCCGATCAAATCAATACCACCGCTTTATTATTTTTACCAATCATACCAACTCGCGCCGAGTTATTTGTTGAAGCCGGAGTTGTTGACATTGGAAGTAAGCTAAGTTATACTCCAACCGGTGGAACAAAAGTTCAACGCAAATCTCATGAGACCATCGGTCTTTATGGCATTGGCGCACAAGTTTCACCGCTTGGTGGCGATTTCATTCGTCTATCAGCACAAAGATATATTGGAAAAATCGGATTACTCGACACAAACTACACAACGGTTCGTCTCGGATATCTAAAATCTTTCTAAATATCTTGTTTAAATTTTTCGGAAAGCCTTCCTGAATTTTATCTCAATCTGCAATGCCTAATAACTTCTTGTTTACCTCGGAATCAGTTTCCGAAGGTCATCCCGACAAGGTTTGTGACCAAATTTCTGATAGTTTGGTTGACGCCTATTTATCAAAAGATAATCAATCTCGAATTGCCATCGAAACTTTTGCGACAACCAATCGCGTAATTATTGGAGGCGAAATTCGCGCGCCAGAAATTACCAAAAACGATGTTGAAAATATTGTTCGACAAACCGTTAAAGATATTGGTTATGAACAAAAAGGTTTCAATTGGAAAAATCTTGAAATCACCAATTTAATTCACGGACAATCGGCCGACATTGCTATTGGAGTTGATGCCAACGCCAATAAAGACGAAGGTGCGGGGGACCAAGGAATTATGTTTGGTTACGCTTGCGACGAAACTTCCGAATTGATGCCGGCGCCGATTTTTTACGCTCATCGTATTTTGCAAAATATTATGGATGCGGTTCGCGCCAAAAAAATTCCCAATCTCGGACCCGACGCTAAAAGTCAAGTCACTTTAAAATACGAAAATGGGAAACCCGTTGGTGCCGAAACAATTTTAGTTTCGATCCAACATCCCGAAGAATTTTCGCAACAAAATGTTCGCGATACAATTCAACCAATCGTTGAAAAATCAATTCCCGCGGGCTGGATGTGCGAAGATAAAAAATTTCTAGTAAATCCAACCGGAAAATTTGTAATTGGCGGACCGGATGGCGACGCTGGTTTGACGGGTCGAAAAATTATTGTTGATACCTACGGCGGAGCATCTCCACACGGTGGCGGAGCTTTTTCTGGAAAAGATCCAACTAAAGTCGATCGTTCTGCCGCTTACATGGCGCGCTATTTGGCAAAAAATATTGTTCATGCTGGATTGGCTGAAAAATGCACCATTCAAATCTCTTACGCAATCGGCATTTCTAAGCCCTTGTCGCTTTATATCAACACTAATAAAAACGATGCTCTTAACGAAAAACTTGTTAAAATTATCAATGAATTAGTTGATTTATCTCCGCGCGGAATTAGAAATCATTTGCAATTAAATCGTCCGATTTACAAAAGAACGGCAACCTACGGACATTTCGGTCGCAAGCCTGAAAGCGATGGGGGATTTTCTTGGGAAAAAACTGATTTAGCCGATAAATTAAAAACATTTTTTTAATGATTTACAATCTGTTATTGGTCGGTTTTGGTGGCGCAATTGGTTCAATTTTGCGCTACCTTACCACCGAATTTTTCACCAAATCTTGTAAAATTTTAACAACTTCAATTGGTAAATTTCCAATCGGAACATTCGCCGTCAATATAATTGGTTCTTTGCTTGCGGGCATTTTATATTTTTTTATTATTAAAAATTTTGAAGATTTTTCTCCGCAATTAAAAAATTTCTTATTAGTCGGAATGCTTGGCGGTTTCACAACTTTTTCAGCATTCTCTCTTGATTTTTTTCGCCTCTTTACTTCGGGCAATTACATTCAAGCCTTGATTTATGCGACTTCATCTGTAATATTAGCAATATTGGCACTATTTTTCGGCTTTTATTCAACAAAATTTATTTTTGCTTAATGCAATCTATCCTAGTAAATCAAGACTTAGCGTCATTACGCATCGACAAATTATTATGCAAAAAATTTGATATTTCTTTTTCGCTTGCGCAAAAATTAATTCGTGAAAAAAAAATTAAAGTTAATGATAAAAAAGCTGATACCAACTACAAAACTCAAGTCAATGATACGATTTTAATTTTTGTAAATTTGCCACCAAGAATTGAAAATAGCATTTCTAAACCAACAATTTCTAAACAAAAACAACAAAAATTTTGGGATACAAAAATTTTTGAAGATGAAAATATTATAGTTATTAACAAGCCTTCGGGGCTTGCTTCTCAAGGCGGAAGCGGTATTGATATTTCCGTCGATGATTTTATAAATCTTAAAAATTATCAATTAGTTCATCGACTCGACAAAGACACCAGCGGGCTTTTATTAATCGCCAAAAATAATTTAAGTGCCGATTTTTTAACCAATTGTTTCAAAAATAAAACCATTAACAAAACCTACATAGCCTTGGTTTATGGGCATGTTAAAAAAGAGTCGGGAACTATCGATATTCCTTTAGCAAAAAAGAGAATCGGTAAAAATGAAAAAGTGCAAGCCGATATTGAATTTGGCAAATCCGCCATCACTAAATATAAAGTTTTAAAACATTTCAACGATTTCACCGAACTCGAATTGTCGCCAATCACGGGGCGCACACATCAACTGCGCGTTCATTGTAAAGAAATTGGTCATCCGATTTTAAACGATATAAAATATGGTGGCGCAAAAGTTTTATGCAAAGATAAATTTTCAAGATTATGCCTTCACGCTTACAAAATAAACATTGAAAATTATTTTGGTAAAACTTTAAATTTACAAACTCCGCGTCCAAACTTTACTTTAAAATAAATTTTACTTAAGATAAATTTAAAATATTTTAAAACTTTTTTTGGCGGTAAAAAATATTAATATGATAACACAAAATGAAAACCTAAATCCCAATAAAATTGAAGAAGAGCGCCACGACAACTTCTTGCGCCCGAGCTTTCTAGGAGATTTTATCGGACAAGAAAAACTCAAAGAAAATCTCGAAATTTTTCTAAATTCTGCCAAAAGTCGCAACGATTCTCTTGATCACACTTTATTTTACGGACCACCCGGACTCGGCAAAACAACTTTGGCGCAAATTATTGCTCACGAAATGGGCGT